>JAVBKL010000221.1:0-15965 GCA_031554055.1 Eubacteriales bacterium
TAATCATTTTGCGGCGAATGCTTAGTGCATCAAAGAAACTTGTAATAAAAATACCTGCAACTACAAAACCAGCAATATCAAAATACTCACACATAAACGCACTTAAGAAGAATGCTGACAATACAAACAAGCCACGTTTAAGGAATCCCATGTACATATAGTTTGCACCTGGCAACATAGAGAACATCATGGTAAGTAAAATGTTTGGTGCATCGTGCCTCTTAGTAACTTTGTGCTCATGCTTTACGGTGTATCCCCCGCCCGCAAGTTTTGAAATACATGACTTACAGATAATTCTTCCGTCAACTTCAACGCTACACTCATCGCAAAGCCAATTGCCGCATTTGCTACATGTGTTTACTCCTTGTCTAACTGGATGGTTTGTGCAATTCATAAAAAACACTCCTTATTTTAAGTTTTTTTGATATAATACCAATTGCAATCTTTAAAGATGAATCAGTAACTTGAATTCAAAAATAGATACGCAATCCTTTTTTAAAAGTTTACTGGATTTGCAAAAAATTAAAATTGACTTCTTTCTGGTGATTGTATACAATAAAAGTCTATACGTTTCATGTCAAAAGGAGAAACCCAATGCTTGCATTATATATAATTGAATCCGAAGTTAGAGATTTTATGAACAAGCTTCTTCGTGAAGAAGTCTTTGATGGTTTTGAAGTTCGTGGCGTAGAACTAAACACACTCACAAAATTTGAGATAAACGGCAAGCTGGATAAAGATTTTTTGCCAGATGACCAAAAAGAAACAGAGCGGTTGTACTGCACGTGGAGCGAGCTTCGTCCGCATATTTTAAATTTAATCAAAGGCACCAAACGTCCCAAAACATTTAAAATCGTTTTCTCACTCCCAACGCAAGCCGTTGAGAGCTTACATAAAAGTGCGTCGGCATATTTTTTAAACTTAACCTTTGATGGAAGTATCATTCTGATTACGGCGATGTCCTCCGAGAAAAATTTTCAAATGGATAAGAGCGTCGGCAACGTGTGGGACGAGTATGCCACAGATTTTTTTAAAAAGAATAAAATTGTTGTTAGCACTCAAATCTAATGAGTGCTAATTTTTTTCTTGACATTTTCATTTTCAGTTATTATATTAGTATTGTGGAAATTTTAAATATATAAACAACGGAGGAATAAACATGGAAAAAGGTAATTTATCAATTAACAGCGAGAATATCTTGCCAATTATTAAAAAGTGGTTGTATTCGGACAGCGATATTTTTATTAGAGAGCTTGTTTCAAATGCCACCGATGCTATTACAAAACTTAAAAAACTCGTTGACATGGGCGAAGCTTCAAACATTGCCAAGGACGAGAAATACGAAATTCATGTGGAGCTTGACGAAAAAAACAAAACCATTCGAGTAATGGATAATGGTATTGGTATGAACGGCGAAGAAATAAAACAATATATTAATCAAATTGCATTTTCTGGTGCAAGCGATTTCGTTAGCAAATACGGCGATAAACTTGGCAAAGAAGGCGAGATTATCGGGCATTTCGGTTTAGGTTTTTATTCTGCGTTTATGGTGGCTGATAAAGTTCAGATTGATACCCTCTCCTATCGTGACGGCGAAACTGCAGCGATGTGGCTTTGCGACGGCGGCATTGAATACGAAATGGGCGAAAGCACCAGAGATACTCGTGGAACAACCGTCACTCTTTATGTAAGCGAAGAAAGCAAAGATTTCTTGGACGAGTACAAAATAAAAGGAATCCTCAAGAAATATTGCAGCTTTATCCCAGTAGAAATTTATTTTGATGTAATCAAAGACGAGCCAGAAGTTGCAAGCGAGGAAGTTATTGAAGAGAATAGCACAGACGAGATTCCTCAAGCAACGCCAATCAATAACACCACCCCGCTTTGGGCAAAACAACCAAGCGAGTGTACAGACGAGGAATACAAAGAGTTCTATCACAACTTGTTCTCTGACTTTAATGAACCTTTGTTCTGGATTCATTTGAACATGGACTACCCATTCCGTTTAAAAGGAATTTTGTATTTCCCAAAACTAAAACACGAACTTGAGTCAATCGAAGGCCAAGTAAAACTTTATAACAACCAGGTGTTTATCGCTGATAACATAAAAGAGGTTATTCCAGAATTTTTACTTCTTCTCAAAGGTGCTCTTGATTGCCCAGACTTGCCACTCAATGTATCCCGTAGCTTTTTGCAAAACGACGGATACGTAACAAAAATGTCAAGCTACATTACAAAAAAAGTGGCGGACAAATTAAACTCTCTATTTAAGAAAGACCGTGAGACTTTCAATAAATATTGGGACGACATCAGTCCATTCATTAAATACGGCTGTATCAAAGAAAAAGATTTTTACGAGAAAATTAAATCATCCATCGTATTTAAAACAACAGTGGGCGATTATGTAACGCTTGAAGAGTTTACCACTCGCAACAAAGAGAAAACAGCGGACAAAGTTTTCTATGTAAGCAACGAGCAACAACAAGCTCAATACATTAAAATGTTTAAAGACGAAGGCATGGAAGCGGTTATTCTTACAACTAACCTTGACAATCCATTTATTTCGTATCTCGAAAGCTATGAGCACAGCGTACACTTTAACCGCATCGACTCCGATATTTCAAGCACATTAAAAGATACGGAAGAAGAAACCGACGAGTCCAAAGCAGTAAACGAAAGCTTACAAAATTTATTTACTTCAAACCTAAACAACGAAAATCTTAAAGTAAACATCGAAGGATTAAAAACACAATCCATCTCTGCTGTCATGCTTTTATCCGAGCAATCACGCAGAATGCAAGAAATGAGCAAAATGTTTGGCGGTGGTTTGTCTCCTGATATGTTTAAGGCAGAAGAAACCATCGTGCTGAATAAAAACAATAGTTTGGTAAAAGCACTTCTCGAAATCAGAGATGACGAGAACAAAAAAGACGATGTGAAAATGATTTGTGAGCAAATTTATGACCTTGCTATGATTAGCCACAAGCCACTCTCCACAGAAGCCATGACCGAATTTATCGAACGTAGCAACAAGATTCTTGAAAAAATAGTAACAAAATAAAAAATTCCCCCGATAGAAACTATTTTACACAAGTTTCTATCGGGGGATTCTTATTTAAGTCCTCGGCTTCCGGGTTTTACCGCTTCTTCTTTGTTCTCCTTACAAAGTGGACAGTCATGTGGGTCATACGCCTCGATTTGTGCCGTGTATGCCGCACGAGTCTTGACTTTAAAATCAGCACGCCCCATGCTCCTGTCAACCAAAACGGCAACACCCACAACTTCAGCGTGTGCTTCTTTCACAAGTTCGATGACTTCATGAACCGAACCACCAGTTGTAATAACATCTTCTGCAACAACAACCCTTGCTCCCTCTTTGATTGCAAAGCCACGTCTTAAAACCATTTTGCCATCTTCTCGTTCCGCAAAAAGATTTTTGGCTTTCATTTGCCTTGCGAGTTCATACGCAATGATGATGCCGCCAGTTGCGGGCCCTATTACTACGTCCACTTGATCCTCCGAAAATTCATCAGCAAGAGACTTTGCAAGTTCTTCTGCATACTCCGGATACTGCAAAATTTGAGCACATTGCATATACTGGTTGCTGTGCTTACCCGATGTTAAAATGAAATGCCCTGTTTTTAAAACGCCTGTTACTTTTAAAATTTCTTCTGCTCTGGTTCGGTCCATGACAATTCCCCCTTTTTGTTTTCCTATATGATTCCACGAATCTCATCAAGCGATTTAATTTTTTGCTCCACCATAAACTTCTCTATGCCGTCAATCACCTGTATGGTTGCTGTTGGGTTTAAAAAATTCGCCGTGCCAATGGCAACACCTGTTGCCCCAGCCATAATAAATTCAATGGCGTCTTCCGCTGTAGAAATTCCACCCATTCCTATAATTGGCAGCTTAACCGCCTTGTGTACTTGATACACCATCCGCACCGCCACAGGTTTAACAGCAGGGCCAGACATTCCCCCAACAATATTGGCGAGCACAGGCTTTCTTTTGTGAATATCAATTTTCATGCCAAGCAATGTGTTGATCAGCGACAACGCATCAGCACCACCCGCTTCTGCCGCTTTTGCGATTTCTGCAATGTCCGTTACATTGGGGCTTAGCTTAACGATGAGTGGTTGCTTTGCCCTAGCCTTCACTTGGGAAACAACTTTTTCAACCATGTTTTTGTCTGTGCCAAAGGCAATGCCACCTTCTGAAACATTGGGGCAAGAAATATTCAGTTCCAGCATGTCGATGTTTTGATCTGCGAGTGCTTCCACCACGTTGATATATTCCTGAATGCTGTGACCGCATACATTTGCAATTATTTTTGTATCATAGTTTTTCAAAAAAGGAATGTCTGTGCGAATAAATTCTTCCACACCAGGGTTTTGTAATCCCACACTGTTGAGCATTCCGCCATATACTTCGGCAATCCGTGGCGTTTTGTTTCCGACCCAAGGCAAATCTGCAACGCCCTTTACAACAACTGCTCCCAGTCTGTTTAAATCTACGAACTCACCAAATTCTTTTCCCGAACCAAAAGTCCCCGATGCTGTCATGACAGGATTTTTAAGAGCCACGCCCGCAATATTTACATTTAAGTCTACGCTCATTCCCACATCACCTCTTTTGATTCAAAGACTGGTCCATCTTTGCAGACTTTTTTATTGATGAAACCATCGCCTGTTTTGATCTTTACCACACAGCCCACACAAGCACCAATTCCGCAAGCCATTCTTTCTTCCATTGATACATAGGTCTTAATGTTTTCTTGTTCCGCAAATTGGGAAAGTGCGACAAGCATTGGCCTAGGCCCACAAGAATAAATGACATCATAATTGCCGCTGTTTTCTTTCAAACGTTCAACAACATTTCCCTTGTATCCAAGTGAACCATCATCTGTCGCAATGATCACAGTTACACCAAGATTTTCAAAATCCCCAGCCAGATATTCAATAAAACTAGCACTTCTTCCACCCAAGTACGCTGTGATTTTTGCAATTGGGTTGCTCTTTCTTAGTTCTTTTGCAAGTTCAATCAGCGGCGGTATGCCGATGCCGCCCCCCACCAAAGCGAAATTTTGCTTTTGCTCTAAAGTAAAACCATTTCCTAGTCCGCCTAAAATTTCAACTTGCTCGCCTACTTTATAAGTAGAAAGTTCTTTTGTGCCGCCGCCCACCGCTTGATAAACCAAACGGATTTTATTTTTCTGGATTTCACAAACGCTAATGGGGCGTGGCAATAATTTACTCTCGCTGTTCAAATACACATTTACGAACTGTCCGCACTTCACATCCATGTCAGGAACTTTCAGCCACATACTAAAAATTCCAAACTGCTCGTCGTTGCTTAAAATTTCTGCACAAACGACATTTCTCATAAGCAATTCCTCTGCAAGTCCTCGCGCATATCAAGTGCCGCTTGCCTTGCTGCTTTTGCAAATTCAAGTTCACTAAAATTATTTTTGTAAGGTGCCTTTTGGTGTGCCGCAATAATTCCTCTTGAGCTGTTCACAATGGCACCAAGTTTATTTTTGTCAAAGCAAACTGCCAAGTCCTCCGCCGCACCACCCTGTGCTCCATATCCCGGAACCAAGAAAAATGTATTTGGCATAAGTTCTCTTAACCGCCTTGCCTGTTCTTTATGCGTTGCACCTACAACAGCACCAATTGAAGAATACGAATATTTGCCAATGAGTTCTTTGCCCCAACTTTCCACAAGCCGACCCATTCGCTCGTAAAGTTTTTCTTCTCCAACCATTAAGTCTTGAATTTCTCCGCTGTTTGGGTTTGAAGTTTTTACTAGAATGAAAAGCCCTTTTTCATAGGCTTTGCAGTTTGGTAAATACGGCTCAATGGAATCAAACCCGAGGTATGGGCTTAGCGTAATAAAATCCTCTTGATAAATCTCGTGCTCACGCCCAAATAATTTTACTCGTCCGATATGCCCATCGGAATAGGCTTCTGCGGTTGAAGCAATATCCCCACGCTTAATATCGCCAATCACCACCATGCCTTTTGACTTTGCATAAGCGATTGTGTCAATGTAAGCCGCCATGCCAGCCGCTCCATATTGCTCATACATGGCCACTTGCGGTTTTACCGCTGGAACAATATCAAATATTTCGTCAATGAGTTGTTTGTTGAAATTTAAAAATGCTGAAGCCGCAGCTTCGGTTGTTTCGCCAAACTCTTTCACCGCCGCTTCCACAATATGTTTTGGCACATAGTCAATTCTTGGATCAAGCCCGACCACAGTTGGGTTGTTCATTTCTTTTATTTTGTCAATCAAAAGGTCAATAATCATTTTAAATCCCCCTCCGCAGTAAATTCATACACAATTTCTCCGCTTACGATAGTAACCATAACTTTACCCATAAGTTCCATTCCACCAAAAGGTGTGTTCCTCGACTTGGAATAAAATTTCGCAGGCTCTACAGTCCACTTTTTATTTGGATCAATAATGGTTATGTCTGCCGTTTTTGATTGTGAAAGAGTTCCTTTATCAAGCCCTAAAATTCTCGCTGGGTTTTGCGTAAGCTTTCTTATCAATTGCTTTGGCGTCATTCCGTTTGCGTTTACAAGATTCGTTATACAAAGACCCACTGCCGTTTCAAGCCCAATGATTCCATTAGCGGCTTTTGCAAACTCGCAGTTCTTCTCACTCTCGTGGTGTGGTGCGTGATCGGTTGCAATTACCTCAATTGTATTGTCAAGCAACCCATTGATTATCGCCTGCCTGTCCGATTTTTTGCGGAGCGGCGGTGCCATTTTAAAATTTGCGTCGTTACTTGGCATATCGTCTTCACAAAGTGAAAAGTGATGCGGCGAAACTTCGCCCGAAACTCTTTGCCCTCTTGCTTTTGCTTCCCTAAGCAACTGCACACTCATTTCTGTGCTCATGTGGCAGATGTGTAGCGGAGCGTTTTCTGAACTTGCAAGAACAATATCCCTTGCGACAATTACTTCTTCCGAATCATTGCCGGTGCCTAGCGACAAATCTTCACAATGGGCAAGAATCACTTTGTTTTCTTCGCTCGCAATTTTCATGGCATCACGCATCAACCCAGCATTCATGACGGTTCTTCCATCTTCACTGAATGCAGCTGCACTTTTCATGGATCTTAAGTCTGCCAAAATTTCGCCGCCAAGATTTTTTGTGATGGCTCCCACTTGGGCAAGGTTTATAATTGTCTGCTTGGATAAGGCTTCTTTTATTTTTTCTTCCGTATCAATCACAGGTTTTGTATTCGCCATACAGACTACCGTTGTAAAACCACCTGCTGCCGCACTTCTCGAACCTGATTGGGTATCTTCCTTGTATTCAAACCCCGGCTCACGAAAGTGAACGTGCAGGTCAATCAACCCTGGCACAACCCAAAGCCCTTCTGCATTGATACAATCACAATCCGCTTGGATGTCTTTCTCCACTCGTAAAATTTTTCCGTCTGAAACCAAAATATCCAATATCTCATCTATATCATTTGATGGGTCAATTACTCTACCATTTTTAATAAGCAAGTCCATATTCTACCCCCTATAAAAAAAGAGCAGCTAATAGCCGCTCTCAGTAAAATCCAAATGGCTGAGAGCGGCTATTGCCGCATTATTTATCCAACAGCTTTAAAGCACGTTCTACAACATTTTCAACAGTAAATCCATATTCTTTGAACAACTTCGAATACGGAGCAGATGCACCAAAGGTATTTACAGCAATCATATCGCCGTCAAGACCCACGTACTTGTGCCAGCCAAACTCGCTTGAAGCTTCAACAGCCAGACGAGCCCGAACGTTTTTAGGTAGAACGCTCTCTTTGTATTCAGGGCTTTGCTCCTCAAATATTTCAAATGACATCAAACTCACAACACGAGCCCTCACGCCTTTTTCTTTCAGAACATCGTACGCTTTGTAAATGACTTCAACTTCTGAACCAGAAGCCATAAGAATGATCTCTGGGTTTTCGCAGTCACGAAGAACGTATCCGCCTTTGATTGCTCCTTTGCCTGTTTCTGGCAAGAGTTTTAGGTTTTGTCTTGTGAGTGCAAGAGCTGACGGACTATCAATTCTTGTGAGAGCCAAGTACCAAGCCGCCGCTGTCTCGTTTGTGTCACAAGGACGCATAACTGTGAAGTTTGGCATACTTCTAAGTGCTGCAAGTTGTTCAACAGGTTGATGCGTTGGGCCGTCCTCGCCAACACCGATTGAATCATGTGTCATGATATTGATAACAGGAAGTTTCATGAGAGCAGATAATCTCATGGCTGGCTTCATATAATCGCTAAACACAAAGAATCCAGAAACATAAGGTCTAAGTCCACCATGAGCCATCATTCCGTTTGCAATCGCTGTCATCGCAAATTCACGGATACCAAAATGAAGGTTTGAACCACTTGGATCTTCTTTCGAATAATGTCCACGGTCTTTCATAATGGTTTTTGTCGATGGGGCAAGGTCAGCCGAGCCGCCGATTAAATTTGGAACAAGCTTTGCTACTTTGTTTAAAACTAACTCCGATGAAATTCTTGTAGCGAGGTCGCCCTCATATTGCCAAAAGCTTTCATCGTTTAACAAGTCAACTGCAATCTTGTCGCTGTGCCAAATTTCCCACTCTTTATAGTCATCCGCATATTTTACTTGGTACTCGTTAAACATTTTGTTCCAAGCATTCTCTTTTTCTGTAAAACCCTTTTGAAGCTCTGCCATATGAGCATGTACTTCGTCCGGTACAAAGAATTCTTCTGTGCTAAGCCCAAAGTTTTCTTTCATGAGCTTAATTTCATCCACGCCCAAAGGCTCACCGTGAGCAGATGCCTTGCCTTGTTTGTTTGGCGCACCAAACCCAATTTGGGTTTTAATCTCAATTAAACTTGGCTTGTCACAAACTTCTTTTGCCTTGTTGATTGCCGCCAAAATAGCGTCTGCATCATTTCCATCTGCAACAATTTGTGTATGCCAGTTATACGCATCAAAACGTTTGCACACGTCCTCACGAAATGCAAGGTCGGTACTACCCTCAATCGTAATTTTGTTGCTATCATAAATTAAAATTAATTTGCCAAGGCCAAGAGTTCCAGCAAGTGAAGCTGCTTCCGCAGAAACACCTTCCATTAAACAACCGTCACCGCATAAAGCATATGTGTAGTGATCAACAATTTTAAATTCTGGTTTGTTAAAACGAGCCGCCAAATAAGACTCTGCCCATGCCATGCCTACTGCATTGGCAATGCCTTGTCCCAAAGGTCCCGTTGTAATTTCAATTCCTTTGGTGTGTCCAAACTCTGGGTGTCCCGGTGTCAAACTGTTTTGTTGTCTAAATTCTTTTAAATCCTCTATAGTCAGTCCATAACCAAACATATGGAGCATTCCATAAATGAGTGACGAGCCATGACCAGCCGAAAGTACAAAACGATCACGGTCAACAAATTTCGGATTGCTTGGATTATGTTTGAGTGCGGATGCCCAAAGCGTATAAGCAGCTGGAGCTGCACCTAGTGGAAGTCCCGGATGTCCCGAGTTTGCCTTCTGGATTGTGTCCGCACATAAAGCTCTAAGGGTGTTTACTGAAAGTTGTTCAATCGGTTTCATAATTTAGCTTCCTCCATTTAATTTAAGATCAATTTAAGAATTTATTTTTTTGGAACAGTTTCCCAGTCCTTTAAAAACTTCTCAATACCAGCGTCAGTCAGTGGGTGCTTGGTCATTTGAACAATTACGTTGTATGGAACAGTTGCAATATGTGCTCCGATTCTAGCCGCTTGAATCACATGAATTGGGTGGCGAACACTCGCCGCAATAATTTCAGTTGTGATGCCATGTACGTCAAAAATCTCAACGATTTCTTGAATCAAGTTCATGCCGTCCATGCCAACATCGTCAAGTCTGCCAAGGAATGGGCTAACATATGACGCACCTGCTCTTGCGGCAAGAAGTGCTTGTGTCGCAGAAAAAACGAGCGTCAAATTTGTTTTGATTCCTTGACTTGATAAAATCTTTGTTGCTTTAAGACCTTCGAGTGTCATCGGTAATTTAATTACGATATTTTTGTGGATTTTTACAAGTTCAAGAGCTTCTTCAACCATTTTTTTATGCTCAAGGCTGATGACTTCTGCACTAATCGGCCCGTCAACGATGCTTGTGATTTCTTTTACCACTTCTACAAAGTCACGACCCTCTTTTGCAATCAAAGATGGGTTTGTAGTCACTCCACAAATTACACCGAGTTCGTTTGCTTCTCTAATGTGTTCAACATTAGCGGTATCAATAAAAAATTTCATTTTAAATCCCCCTTTTGGTTTTATGATCTTAAAGTAGCGTTCAGTTTTTCTTTGAGTTTATCTAACACTTTGCCAATTGCTTTGTTCACTTCATCATCCGTCAATGTGCGTTCGTTTGCCCTAAAGAATATTTTATAGGCAACCGATTTAAAGCCTTCGCCTACTTGCTTGCCCTTATAAACGTCAAATAATTTAACATCCTCCAAAAGCTTTCCAGCGTGTTCACGAATCACTTGCTCAATGTCACGAGCCAAAATATTTTCAGGTAACAAGATCGCTATATCACGCATGATGCCTGGGAACTTTGGCAGTGGCTTGTATTCTCTGCGTAAACTCGCAGCTGCAAACGCTTCATCGAGATTCACAACAGCGAGATACGCTTTTGTTCCGATTTCATATCTTGAAAGCGTTTCTGGATGAACTTCACCCACATAGCCAAGTTCTGTTTCACCAATTTTAATACTTGCAGTGCGACCAGGATGCATATAACTGATTCCGTCTTCCACACAAAAATCTGCATTCTTAATGCCTAGTGCATCAAGCAAACCTTCTACTGCACCCTTCATATCATAGAAATCGAAATTTCCATACATGCCAAGTGTCAAAACATTTGTCTCAATCGGAAGTTCACGCATTGGCAATTGTTTTGGCAAATACACCTTGCCCACTTCGAACAACTTTGCTTCGTCGTTTCTTCTATTATAATTGGTCGATAATGAATTGAGCATTCCGTTTACCGTAACAGTTCGCATAATGCTAAAATCTTCGCCAAGTGGATTGATTATTTTTACAGTTTTTCTAAGTGGATTGTTTTTCTCAAGGTTTAAAATATCCAAAACCTTCGGGCTTTCAAACGAGTAGTTCATGCTCTCGCAATATCCAAAAGCAACCATTGTGTTTTTAACCAAATCCTCAAGCGTTTGCTTGTGGTTTAATCTGCCCACTGTAGGTGTTCCCACAACAAGCGTCGGCTCAATTTTATCATAGCCGTATAACCTTGCTACTTCCTCGGCGAGATCCGCCTCCATTTGTACATCAGGTCTAAACGTTGGAACGGTTGCTTTTCCATTTTCCGCAATAATTTCTGCACGTCTTAGTAAATCAGATATTTCACCACAGGTAAGTTTTGTTCCGATTAAAGCGTTGATTCTGTCTGTGTTATATTCAACGGTTACTTCCTCTCGAACATTTGGGTAACAGTCAACAAAACCGCAAACGACCTCGCCGCATTTTAATTCTTCCACCAATTGAACCGCACGATTTACCGCAATCATTGCAATGTTTGGATCAAGCCCTTTTTCAAACTTGCTCGAAGCATCTGTGCGAAGCCCCAGTTTTTTTGCGGTTTGACGAATGTTTACACCTTTAAACGTTGCGGATTCAAATAAAATGGCACTTACATTTTCTGTAATTTTAGAATTTTGACCGCCCATAACGCCAGCGATGCCGACTGCTTTTTCGCAATCTGCAATCACAAGCATGGATTCGTCAAGCGTTCGAACTACACCATCAAGAGTTGTAAACTGCTCGCCCGCTTCTGCGTTTCTCACGATAATTTTTCTGTTTGTGATATTGTCCACATCAAAAGCGTGCATGGGCTGACCAATCTCAAGCATGACATAGTTTGTAATATCTACAATATTATTAATCGGGCGAATACCTGCACTCGAAAGTCTTCTTCGCATCCACTGTGGTGATGGCTCAATTTTTACATTTTTAACTAAACGTGCAATATATCTTGGGCAAAGCTCCGCATTTTTAATTTCAATCTCGATTAAGTCAGAAGCTCTTCCGCCAGCCGCTTCTTCCAGTTTCATCAATGGATGGGAAAGCGGTTTATCAAAAGTTGCCGCCACTTCCCGAGCGATGCCATACACAGAATAACAGTCTGACCGATTTGAAGTAATTTCAAACTCAACCACTTCGTCTTTGAGTTCAAGAACTTTACAAGCATCGCTGCCGAGTTCATGCTCATGATCAAAAATATAAATACCATCTTCTGGAGCCTCTGGAAAATCAGTTCTCGTATAACCAAGCTCGTCAATGGAACAAAGCATTCCATTTGATTCTTCGCCACGCAGTACGCCCTTGTTTATCTTTTTGCCACCAGAAATTGTGGAGCCATCGAGTGCCACAGGAATGACAGCACCTTCAAAAATATTTTTCGCACCTGTTACAATTTGAATTGGCTCGTTCTGACCAACATCAACTTTACAAATCACCAGCTTGTCCGCTTCTGGGTGTTTTACAATGGAAATTATTTTTCCCACAACAACTTTGTCAATTTCATCGGCAAGTTTTACAACTGCTTCCACTTTTGTGCCAGACATCGTCATTGCTTCCACAAACTCATTTGTGTTTACATTTATTTCAACATATTGTTTAAGCCAAGACATTGGAATATTCATTTTCGGCCTCCCTCCAATTAAAATTGTTTTAAGAATTTAACGTCGTTTTCGTATAATAACCGCATATCTGTAATGTTATAACGCTGCATGGCGATACGTTCAAGTCCCATTCCAAAAGCGAATCCCGAATATTCTGTTGGGTCAATGCCCGACATTTTTAAAACTTTTGGATGAACCATACCACAGCCTAAAATTTCTATCCAACCGCTGTCCTTGCAAACCCGACAGCCCGAGCCGCCACAAGCGAAACAAGACACGTCCATCTCTGCACTAGGCTCTGTAAACGGAAAATGATGCGGTCTAAATCTAACTTTTGTGTCCTCACCAAAAAGCACCTTCGCAAAAATTTGAAGAGAACCCTTTAGGTCGCCCATCGTAATATTTTTATCAACCACCAAGCCTTCGAGCTGGTGAAATACAGGTGAATGCGTTGCATCAACTTCGTCCGAACGGAAAACTCTACCCGGTGCAATGATACGAATCGGAAGTTCGTGGCCCTCCATTGTTCGCACTTGAACGCCAGACGTTTGTGTTCTTAAAACAAAGCCACCCTCGACATAAAAAGTATCTTGCTCGTCTTTTGCTGGATGATCTGATGGAATATTTAACGCTTCAAAGTTATAATAATCTGTTTCAACATCTGGGCCTTCTGCCACTTCATAACCCATGCCGATAAAAATGCTTTTCAACTCATCAATAACCAAAGTCATTGGGTGCTTATGCCCAACCTCTGGCTTTTTGCTTGGCATCGTCACGTCAATGGTTTCTGTTTCCAGTTGCATTTTCTGTGCTCTATTTAATAAATTAAGTTTGGTTTCCTCAAGTTTTTCTTCTATAAGAGAACGCAGATCGTTTACCATTTGACCAACTTGCGGACGCTCTTCTGGGCTGACATCGCCCATTGATTTTAAAAGCTGGGTTAAATCGCCTTTCTTTCCAAGCACCTTCACCCGTAGTTCATCAAGCATTTTTAAATCCCTTAAGTCCGAAAGACTGCCAAGTGTGCTGTCCTTAATGCTTTGCAACTTATCTTTCATTAAGCTTCCTCCCAATTTATACTAATTCACAATTCTGTGACTATTATATGCCATGTAAATTTCAAATTCAAGAAATTTAAAAACTTTATTTACTTAATCGCAAAACTTGATATAATAAACTTGATCATTGTGCAAACCTAACAATTTATTGCAACTTAAATTAATGAAAGAAGAGATTATCAAATGGCTAACAAAACAGTAAATCTGTTGTTATCGTTTTTAAAAATAGGTGCCATCGGCTTTGGCGGCGGAAGTGCGTTAATTCCTGTTCTCGAGCAAGAAACCGTCAAAAAAAATAAATTCCTAACCGATGATGATTTCACAAAAAACACGGTGATCGCAAGCGTAACCCCTGGTGCTCTTCCGCTTAAGCTTGCCCTTTTAACAAGCGATAAGCTCTCAATCCTGTGTGGGTATGCCATTTGTTTTCCTGGTGTGTTTGCCCTTCTGCTCATCATGACAGGGTTTTCCATCATCGGCGAAAGTGCAATCAAGTACATCGAGTTTGCCTCCATCGGAATTTCTACGTTCATTATTTTACTGCTCACACTCTACGTCCACAAAGTGATGGGCGTTGCTAAGAGCCACCAGAATGTCTCTTTTTATGCGTCCATTGTAATGATTTCTTTCACGCTCACTTGCGGCTCGGAAATTTTTAAGTTTATACATCTTTTGTTTGGCATCAGCCTTGGCACTCCTATTTTCGATATTTCTGCTTTAAACTTAGTTTTAATTGCGCTGTACGTAATCGGAATTGTCGGCGGTTCAAAATCCTACTTTCGGTTTGTGGTGGCTTTTGTTCTTTCAACACTGTACGCTTTAAGCGTGGGTAAAGCAGGGCTTTTTCCTTTTCTAGAGTTTACATCTTTCTTCATGGTTGTGAGTCTATTTGTTTTTATGTTTTGGGATTATAAAAAATCTCAAACGCCAAAAGTTCTCACCCGAATAAATATGAAATGGGTTGTAAATATTTTCTTGTTTGTCGGTATTGCCGCTGCTTTTTCTTTTTTGGCACTCTTGTTTGAATTTGGAAATGCAAACGAACAATCTGTTTTTGGGTTTTTGACCAACGCACTGCTGTCGTCCTTTACATCTTTTGGTGGCGGCGAAGCATATGTATCTGTCGGCGACGGTTATTTCGTTCACACAGGTTATGTTAGCCCCGCTATTTATTATAACCAACTTGTTGCCGCGGCAAATGCACTTCCTGGCCCAATTTCTATAAAACTTGTTGCGGGTATCGGTTTTGTGTTTGGCACAAACATCGGTGGAATCGGTTTTGGTTGGCTCTTGGCTCTCGCCGGTTGCAGCATTGCCATTGCGTGTTCCGCAATCGTTGCCATTGTCATGTATTTGTTCTTTGACTCGCTTAGCCATTCGCCAAGGGTTTTGCTTATGAAAAAATATATGTTACCTGTCATTTGCGGCATGTTAATCTCCACCATGTTTTCCATTTTGGTCGAAGCACTGGGTATTATCAAAAATACTTTATCTGTTGCCCCCGCCTTTGGCTTAGTCGCCATCGCATTGTTGTTTGCACTCATGCTCTTCTTGCACAAAAAATATCAAGTGAATGATATTATTCTTCTGACCATTGGCGGAGGAAGCACACTGGCTACTTGTTTGACATTGACAATATTCAATTAATTAGGGGAGGTTTTTATTATGATGCCAGAAATGAGAAGAAAAGACCGTGCTTTGACACAAGAACAAAGCATAGAAGTAATTGAACGAGGTGCTTACGGTGTGCTCTCATCCACCGACTGTGACAATCAATGTTATGGCACACCCATGTCTTATATTTTTATGGACAACAAAATTTATTTTCACTGTGCAACCGTCGGACAAAAACTAAGAAACATTGCACACAACCCCAAAGTTTGCTTCACCATTGTAACCGATGTGGAACCTGTTTTTTCAAACGGAGATTTTTCTACTTTTTATTCAAGCGTAATGATTTTTGGAAATGCGAAAGAAGTCACAGATACAGATGTAAAAACAAAAATGCTAGTTGACTTGTGCGAAAGATATTTGCCAGAACACGCTGGCAATGCGGCGGAGTATGTTGTAAAAATGCTTGCTCGTACCTGTGTAGTAGAAATTGATGTGGAGCACTTAACAGGAAAATCGAAACACAAATAGAACTATACATAGTCTTGGTTATTACAAAAGGGGGGACAGCCGTATGAAAAAGTTTATCTTGCCCATCATCGTTGGATTTATTATCTTATGGCAAGCTA
>JAVBKL010000021.1:0-4574 GCA_031554055.1 Eubacteriales bacterium
ATTTCACAAGGAGAAATTCTTCCAGTGGATACAAAATCTTTTGGTGGAATCGGAATATTTGCAATACCTGAAATGGGGCGGTTTTACCGCAATGTGCTGATTGCAAAGCAATATCCTCACCACGGCGCGGTCGCATTCGGACACCACGGTAAAGCAATATTCACTGTGCTAAACTATCTTGGAGTTGCTGATATTGAATTTAATCGACCACAAAATATGATGTACCACAACGAGAATCCGTTCGCATAATCTACGGCTTAATCCTGACATAATTTTTGTATATTAATATTAAAACATAACCTCCCGACGCAGTTAAATTCTACGGCTGGGAGGTTATGTTATCAATTAAGAGAGAGGGCATTTTTGTGCGCACCCATATTCCCATTAATAGAATTGCAGTTCCGTCAGACCTTAAATTTGTTAATCGACAAAAGGTTTTGGAAGTTTTTAAAAATGGCGAGAAGCAGACTGCTATGGACATCAAAGCAGCAACTGGCATTAGTAAGCCAACAATAATGCGCGCTCTGCAATACTTTTGTGAAGTGGGTATTCTTGTATCGGCAGGTCTGGGGCAATCGTCAAGTTTGGGTGGGAAGAAGCCAGAATACTTTGTGTTTGCAGACCAACGAAAATTTCTTTGCATTTCGCTTTGGCCTAGCTCCATTACACTGGCGCTGTCCGAAATTGTTGGTGATAACTGCATTATAGAGCATTTTGAAACAGCTTTTGAGGATAAACTGGAAAATACAATGGAATCCTTGCGAGTAATTTCTCTCGATTTCCTTAAAAAACACAAGGTATCTACAGATGACTTGTATGGAGTTCAGCTTTCTACACCAGGTACTGTGGACTACAAATCAAATATATTGCAATACAATTCCAAAGCGCCTAAATGGGGCAGGAACATTCCAATTGTTGAATATCTAAAGCCTATTTTTGGCAAAGAGGCGGTATATATTGTTGAAAATGCAGGCAAAACCACTGGTCGCGCTGTTTTGATTGACCACCCTGAACTGGGAAATCAAAGAGTACTCACCATATTTTCTACATGGGGCATTTCAGCGTGCCTAATCGAGAATGGTCACGTCCTAAATGGTAAGAACTCCTTAATAGGCGAAATTGGTCATATTGTTATTAGAGATACAGATACGGTGGTTTGCGGCTGCGGCAAGCGTGGTTGCCTTGAAAATCTTGTCAGCATTCGACGAGTTCGCGAAATGCTTGCCAAAAAAGACATTACTGATTTTAACGGTGAGCAAATTCAGTTTCAGTCATTGTTTGACTCAAATGCAAGTGGAAATAAAGATGCGCGCGAGGTTGTGGGATATTTGGCTCATTGCTTTGCGGTTGCGCTACATAATATATCCGTCACCTACAACCCAGACGTAGTTATCTTTCAAGGTGATTTCGCTTGGGCTGACGACTATTTTAATTCTTGCCTAAAAAAAGAGCTTTCCGAGTTCCGCTATAGCCCAGAAGATGGAATTTTTAGTATTATGTATGACAAGCGAGATTTGAGAGTGTGTTCGGCTAAGGGCGGCGCAACGTTTTTGAAGAAAAAATATTTTTCCGCGCTAGACTTGGACTAATATTTTTGTATTAGAACATGTTTTTTTGATGATCTGGTAGAGGTGCAACTTGTGCCGACGTTGGTAATTTTGTTTATAATTGTTGCTGTTATGAGTAAGCAAGTTGCAAATTCTTCTCTGTATTTCAATCTCTAACTATAAACCAGAACGGTCATCTTATATGTTGTACCAGTTAATTGCGCCAACGAACCCGAAGGCGATGGTGTTTAAGCTAGACAAACAAAGCCTAAAATGGTAAGGGCAAATTTATATCAACCCTGCGATAGTTCTTAAGCTTTTCAAGTAAGATTTCCACTACATGGCGTTCTTATAAAAATAAAAAGATGAAATACAAATTTATGCTTGACAAGTTGTCCTCAATCTGGTAATATATCTGAGTAGTCAGCAAGTGCAAAACAACAAAAACGGCATTTGTTGAGAACCCAACAGTTGATGTTATGGGTAAAATCGCATAATATTAAGCTATTTTTGCTGGTGTAGCTCAGCCGGTAGAGCAGCTGATTTGTAATCAGCAGGTCGGGGGTTCGAATCCGTCCACCAGCTCCATTTTGTGGGAGATTTCCCGAGCGGCCAAAGGGGGCAGACTGTAAATCTGTTGTCTCTGACTTCGATGGTTCGAATCCATCATCTCCCACCACTTTAACTAAGCCATTTTCTTATTATTAGGAAGTGGCTTTTTTACTGCTTTAAAGCTAGTTCTAATAGTAGTTCTAATAGTCATACTTTATCAGAAAAGAATTTATCGCTCATCTTTTGCCCAATATCAAGCTTAGATTGATATTGCAAATGTGCATAGATATTGGCGGTAGTACTAATATCAGCGTGACCTAGCCATTCACTGACTTCTTTTAAATTAAAGCCGTTAGATATGAGCAAGCTTGCAGATGTGTGTCTCAAATCGTGAAATCTAATCTTTGGCAATCCGTTTGAAATTATGATTTTGTTGAATTTTCTGCTTAGATGTTCTGGACGTATTAGTTTTCCATCATTCCAACAGCAGACATAATCGCTATTAATATAGGAGTTACCCATTATAGCCTTAATTCTTTGCTGTTGTAAGTGCACTTTCAAGAGATATTCATGCAATCCATTAATGAGAGGCAAAGTGCGATAGCTAGACTTATTTTTGGTCTTATCTGCACACAGCATGGTTTTGCCATTGCCTGTGACCGTGTGACGAATCACCAAAGTTTTGTCCTCAAAATTGATTGCACCCCATTTAAGACCAATTATTTCACTACGTCTTAAACCATAAGATACAGCTAAGATTATTGCCGTTTCTATTTCAGTCTCCCTAACAGCATTTAGCAATTGAATAAGCTGACTTTCAGTGTAAGTCTTACCGACGAACCTTTCAAGCTTCGGAAGTTCGACACGGCTTGCAGGATTGTATGGTATCATATTTGCTTTGACCGCATAGTTAAGTGCCTTATGTATATTTGCATGGTAGTGCTTTAATGTTGATGCAGTAATTCCACCTTTGAGCCTTTGACTATAATATTTTTGTATGTGTAACGGTTGTAATTCCTGCAAGGATATTTTTGTACCTTTAAAGTAGGGGATTATGTTGTTTTGTACCACAAGTTTATAACTGTTATAGGTTGTTGAAACAACTTGGGTTTTAATAATATCAAGCCATTCTTCCATGAATTTCCAGAAAGGGATTTTTTTTGTAATTTCTACAAAATCATTTTCATACTTGTTGATTGTTTCACGAAGAAGTTGTTCAGCTTTGCGCTTGTTGTTCTTTTCTGGTAATCCTGTGGAAATCCACTTTTGACTTAGCTTTCCGTTTTCGTATTTTAGGTTAAGAACCATGTAGTAATAACCTTTTTTTACTTGTAAATTGCCAGTCATGCAATTTTAACCTCCTTTAATGACTGCAACCTACTTTGACACAAATATTATATCATAAGTAGGCTGCAATAACATCTTTTAATTTGCGCTTAGCAAGTAATCAATGACAAATTTCTTGGGGATTCTGTACTGTTTGCCTATACGTATGCATGGAATTACTTTAGTTTGAATTAGGCGATACGCCGAATCACGACCGATGGAAAGCATTGCTTGTAAATCCCTTATGTTTACCACATCTGAATAAGTATCAAACATCAAATCTCACCCTTAAAAAATTTATCCCACATTCTGGAGCTTCTCACATAGCAGAGGATTGTGTTCTCTACGAAATTACAGGAGTTCTTTTTATTAAGGTCGCAAAATCTTGTTACATGCTCAATGGTAGATTGCATGTTGTGACCGTCAAAGTAATATTCAATTATGTCAGCACTGCTGAACATGTAGTTTCTGCAAGGCTTTCCAGTGTGATAGCAACTATTAGGGTTCATAGTATTCCTCCAATAATCTCAATATTTCCGCGCTGTTTTCGTCGGCGTAGTCTCTAACCTCGACGTATTTGTAGCGAGTATACTCGCCGAATTCTGGAGCTTTGACTTCATGATAGTTTATATCGTATAATGCTATTGGCGGTTCACGGTTGAGACCATGCCCTCCTGCGTAGTAGAACGACCCAAAGATTTTGCGAAAGTCTTTGCTAATATACTTGGTTATGTATCTACTTATTGCCCCGACATTCTCGTCTAGTTCTATTGCAGTAGACCAGCCGAGTTTCCAGTCTGGCATGTTATAAATCGTTGCACCGCCTTTTGTCTCTTTGCCGCTATCAATCATGCTGAAATTACCAGAGAGTAAACCATGCATGTGAATAGCACCGTCCTTATGATATTCGGGAATAACGAGGTACTTTGCATCATTTCTCTGAACTTTGTTATCAAGGAACTTTTTGAGCTTTTTTGAAACCTCGGCGCGGTCGTATCGGTCGACTTCGTTTTTGTCAAGAGTCCATGTTATGAACCATTTAAAACTATTGATTCTCGACATATCAAAAACTTTTTGCATAGCTCTTTTAACGTTATCAGAGCGAACATCAGCATTCATATTTTTAGGCTTTGAAACGCTTTCTTTCCA
>JAVBKL010000149.1:0-8152 GCA_031554055.1 Eubacteriales bacterium
AGTCCTATATACAATGTGTATTGCTGACCAACTCCAAACTCGTAAGTGCTAGGGAATGCCCAAGTATCAAGGCTAATTGAATATTGCTGTCCGAACATTGACTCTATGTCAATGTTTACCCACGTTTCCCCGTGAATATAACTTTGATCTTGCCACACATTTTTCACTATAAAATCGGAATATACAATGTTCGGATATTTTCCCTCATCCCAAGAATTATATTGGGAGGTTAAATAATCATAATCTTCGGAAGTCTTTAATTCTTGACATTGTTGAGTATCAATCGTACCCCACATCTGCTTTATCGCCCTTACTTCCACGCCTAGTTTTGCTTCAAATTCCGATGTGCGAAAGAATACGTGCGGATTTGTATATCGCGCTTGGACTTGGTATCCACCTATGTCCTGTGGCATAGAATACCCGTCTGTCGAGATTGTTTCATCCTGTTTTGTTGCCAGATGTTCCGCTTCCTCAATTCTTAAGTCTGGGGACAGGTACTTGATGACAGATGCTAAAACAGTGACCATATTCTGCGAATTATCATGTTCTTTGAACGCTATTGTGAAAGATGGGTTATCACGCCCATCGAGTGATTCACTGTAGCCATACATATTTTTGTTAACAAAAGTAATGATGCACGAGTTTTCACTGTTATCCGTAAAGTTAATCTTGATCTGCGAGCATTCTTGATTATCAAACTCTACTTTTTCTGCGTTGCCTATTTCCATAGGAAGACCACGTTCTTCAATGTCTTTTTTAAGAGCGTCTCTTAGCTGTTCGGATGGGTTATGGGGATATTTATAATCACCGATTATTTCACTCATATTCTCATCTATTTTATCGTTCACCGAATCAATGACATTTTCTAAGCTAGGCAGATCAGTCTTGGCTATTTCTTCTGTTGTTTCTACATTTTCACATGACACCAAAGTGACCATCAAGGTAATTGCTATAATAAATGCCGTAATTTTCTGTACACTGCTTTTATTTTCAATGCCCTTAAGCGATGTGGTGCAAATTTTCATTTCCATACCTCCTGTCCAAAAAGTTTTTTAATCCTCGAAACTACATAATGACTACCTCCTCGGTTTTTGACATCCTCAACCATTGTAATCACCAAAACAGGCTTTTTGACATTTTCATCTGCCGTAAGGATGGCAAACCAGCCAAGTTCCGTTCCGGTTTTATCATCTTTCGATTGTTTTATTTCGGCCGTTCCAGTTTTTCCAGCGAGTGTTACTCTGGGAATTTTCGCATCCTTGCCGGTTCCTCGTTCTATAACTTGTATAAGTCCGTCTAATACGCTTTTTGCCGTCTCTGGTGAAAAGGCATTTTCTTTCCAAATGATTGGAACAGAGTCGTGTTCATATATCAAACGTGGCTGAAGAATATTACCTTCGTTTACGAATGCAGCATAAATGCTGGCTAGATGGATTGGATTGATAAGTATCTGTCCCTGCCCAAACCCACTGTCGGCTAATTGTATTTCTGATGTAAAGGTTTCGGTGGAGGAAATAGTAGAGGAATACAGCCCATATTCAAAGGGTATCCGCTCCTCAAATCCAATATTTATAAGTTGTTCGGCAAATGTATCAGCGCCAATTTTCATGGCAGCTTTGGCAAAGTAAATGTTATCAGAATAAACCAGAGCATTTTCTATATTGGCAGAGCCATCATATTCCTTTGTGGTGGTTACATAATACCCGCCCCAGCTTCCGTCCTTCCTCCAACGAAGTCCGCTATGACCAAAATCATCATCGGGCGAAATAATTCCTGTGTTTATGCCAATCGCCGCAGTAAGTGCCTTCATAGTTGAACCGGGGCAGAGTGCGGATTTAAATCGATTCAGCATAGGCTTGTTTTCATCTTCGCTAAGCGTTGTCCATTTGCTCATTGGCATTCCAAGTACAAAGTCGTTCGCATCATAGGTAGGTGTACTCACAAGTGCAAGCACTTCGCCTGTTTTTGGGTTCATGGCTACCGAGCTGCTTTTATCTTCAGCAAAGAGGTCATAAAGCTGGCTCTGCACCCATGAATCAATGGTCAGCACAATATCTTTACCATCAATCGCATTTTTTTTGGCTAGAGTTTCCTTTAATTCACCATTGCTATCGACTATTATAATCTCGCATCCATCTTTGGCACGAAGCTGCTCTTCATAGATTTTTTCCAGTCCGGCTTTACCAAGTATGCTGTTTGCATGATAGCCTTGTTCCCTTAAAACCTCCAACTCTTCCGCATTGATTCCCTGTATATAGCCTACCAAGTGGGATGCTTTTTCACCTAAAGGGTAATACCTAACAGGAGTGTCGGAAATCAAAATGCCCTTTACGGTTAAAAGTTCCTCCGTTAGCTCGGTTGCATCCTTAGAAATGCTTCTCAGTACAACAAAGGTGTCATCCTTTACATAAGAGGCTTTCAGCTTCTTAACGATACCCTCTGGTGACATTTCCAAAAGTTCTGCGATTTTGGCAATGTCATCTTCATTGTAATTTGGAGCAGGTGTGCTTGGAGGCGTCACTTCTCCGTCCTTGCTCATCTTCCCGGGGACGAACCCAACAACAGAAGCAGTACCTGGTCCAGCTAGCATTTCTCTATTTCGGTCATAAATGCATCCTCGCCTTGCCGTTAAAGTTTTAACTCGCACCTTATCACTTGGATTGAGATTTGGAAATATGGTGTGCGTAGACCATAGCATTTTGTATTCTTTCTCCTCGTTCAAGTTGAAAATCGCATTGTTTGTATAGGAAATTTCACCTGGCGCTGTATCCATGTGGATAGAATATTCGACTATCTTACATTCACTTTTCTTATTTTCTGTTATTTGTCCAATTGTGATGGTGATGTTTTTCGCATCAATGCCATTATAGATACCTTTGTTCTTGGCAACAAAATCCTCATTTGAAATAGATGCCTGGCTTTGTGCGGCCAACATTTCATACATATCCTCGTACTGGTCGCTACTGATATAGGTAAAATATTGTTTCAGCAGTTCATCGGGTCGTGAGACCTTTTTAATAGGTGCATGTGCAAACTTCAACAGGCTCTCCAATAGCGGCGGTTGTGAAAGAACAACAACCACGGCAACTAGCGCAACACCCAACGCAATGACGAGTACCCTCCGATTTTTTTTACGCATATACTATCCTCCTTATTCTTA
Organism: Eubacteriales bacterium; assembly: GCA_031554055.1. Lineage (GTDB taxonomy): Bacteria > Bacillota > Clostridia > Lachnospirales > JAVBKL01 > JAVBKL01. The sequence continues at coordinate 3,161 of JAVBKL010000149.1, forward strand.
CAAGCGTAAGATTAATTACATATTACATCCGTAAGATTTAAAAGTCAAGTATTATGTAAACAAAAAAGGAAGCAACAGATTTTCTCAAACCGTTGCTTCCTGCTAGTGAATATTAAGTTATGAATTAATAGATGCCCTTATCCCTTAGTATGGAAAGAGTTATTAGCACAGCGGCACTGCCACTAGCATCGTCCTTGCCTTGAATGTATGTCGCAAATATATATGTGTGATTACCTTTTTCAACATAGCCGATGAACCATCCGTTTATTACCTTGCCATTCACCGAGCCAGTTCCTGTTTTACCTGATAGTGTGGCTCCGTTTTTCTCGGAAAGGTGCAATGTATCTTTCAAGGCATTTACATTCTCAGCTTTGAAAATCGTGTCATTACGGTAAAAGTTCTTTAAAAGTTTCACCTGTTCCACAGGAGATATTCGCAGTGATGATTCCATCCAGTAATCTGCAATTCTACCGGACAGGTCATGGTTTCCGTAAGAGAGTCGTGTGAAATAGGAATCCAGTTCTTTCATTCCAATTTGTGCGTCCATTGCTTGAAAGTACCAGCTCACAGAATTCTGTATCGCTGACGTTAGGTTTTGGTCTTTATTCCATGCCTCGAAAGGGTAGGTTGTTCCGTCCCACTCGCGTACTGAATTATCAGTATTTATAACACCATTTTCCAACGCAATCAACCCACTATAGATTTTATAAGTTGAGGCTGGCGATACCCTCGTTACGCTTTTATCTTTGTTGTGAATGGTATATGAATCGGCATCCATATCATAAAGTACAAAGCTACCATTAAAGCCTTGTGCAGAACTTTCAAAGAAAGCTGAGAGGTCTTCATACTCGACATTGTCAGCTTTAAAGTAATACTTGTCATTATCGTAAGCGGCAAATGCGGAAATGGCAGGTACTTGACCGAAAATAATCAAACATACAAGTGCAAACACAGCAACACTTTTTGTCTTCAACATTGTTGATTCCGTTGTATAGGAAGCGATATTCTTAACACGCTTCATAATTTGTGGCTTAGAGCCACCCATATCTGTTGCAAAAGATAATGCGTTTGATTTGGATAGCTTTGTCACATAATTCAATAGAGCCTTTCCATAATCTATATGTAACTCCTCCGGAATCAGCTTTAGAACAGAGGTGTCACAAGCTATCTCCCTGTCTAGACGCATTTCCTTGAAAACAAGGTACACCACAGGATTAAACCAATATATAACTTGAAACAGGCACATAACGCTGTTGATTTGGATATCTCTGCTTTTACAGTGTGTCAATTCATGCAGCAATGCATAATACGTATTACTTGCAGACAATTTCTCGGCTGGTAGGATAATACGCGTTTTGAAAACACCGACAGTAATTGGCGTTTTTACGAGAATTGATGTACCAAGCAAAATATTGTTCTTTATGCTAAGTTCTGCTTTGCAGCGTGTAAACAAAGAGAGAATTTCCTCACTTTCCACTGATTTCATGGATTCTTTAATCAGTCGGAGGTGGCCATTGCAGAACAGTGTATATGTAGCAAAAGCTATAATACCCACAAGCCATATTCCCATAAAGATTAATGATAAATATTCTGGCGTGGAGCGGTTTACCGAAACCGTGAAGTCCTGCAACCAATTATTGACATACATCAACCCGTTTCCAGCATCAACAGTCTCATTCACATTTGCCGCTGTACTTCCTCCAAAATGTAAGGAATTCAGCCAGTTCCTGTTACTTAAAAAGCCAAATAACCCACTAGGGATAAATGGAACGACCAGTAAAATTAAAAACAATAAATCGAGGTTATAATGCCATCTTGTAGAAATATGTTTTTTTAGTGCCTTTTTCACTAGAAAAATAAGCAGAGCGGCAACGGATGAGGCGATGGAACTCATTATAAAGTGTATGAAAAATGAACCACTCATAGACTCACCGCCTTTCTGACAATTTTTGCTCCAAGATATGTTTCAGTTCATTCATATCATCCTCAGAGAGTTTATTTCTTTCTAATAAATTTACGACCATTGAGTTTAACGTGCCGTCATAAAAACGGTTTAAAAAGGTTTCACTTTCCATTTCAAGTATCTCGGCTTCTTGTATTAACGGAGTGTAGACAAAGACACGACCTTTTTGCTCGTATTTTAACGCTTCCTTCTTGGCTAACCGTGAAAGCAGCGTGTGTATGGTTTTTGGTTTCCATGATGTTGTTTTTTCCAATTTTTCAACAACCTCGTTAGTGCTGATAGGTGTGCCTGCCGCCCATATAATCTTCATTACTTGATATTCAGCTTCTGAAATTGCTGGTATATTATTCATAAAAAGACCTCCTTGTTCTTACAATCGTAATATTATTGTAGCAAGTTCTATCTGTTTGTCAATCATTTTGATATATGTCCCCTCATTTTCTCTGCTTGCCCCTCTAATATGTATAATGATAACTTAATTCCTTACTTCATCACTGCATTTCTTTCTCGGTTTTACTCCCTTACATTTGTAGTATCTATAATATTACGCCTTAAGGGAATAAAGTCAAGGCAATCTACGACTTGTACAAGCAAATGATAAAAAGCCACGAGCTGGCAAAATCCATGTGTGCCGAGGACATGTTTCCATGTAACAAAAAATCGCCTAGGCAGTTTTTAAACCAGCCTTGCCGTATTATCAATCTTTTAAAAACCCAGAAAATCAAACCTTTCAGCTATCTGAGACGATTGATTACTTTTTTTCTACGTTTTCTTTAGTAAAGTCATACCAAACCGCATCTATTTTTTGATTTTGAATTTCGCAAAATAATGTGTATTCATCTGAAGATACGGCTTTATCATTCACAAAATAGTTTTCAGTTTGGTTTGTATTACCAGATTGGCAATGCCCCAGACTAACAATTTTTATCGATTTCAATTCAAAGTCAAGTTTAGAATATCCATTGTCAAAACCGCTGTATGACCAACTATAAGAGCCATCAATTTTTATATGTGCCATTTCCCTGTATGTACGATTAAGACCATATACAACGCCATCACGATACTTTAATACTTCCAAAAACTCAGGATTATTTCCTTCGATAGTACAATATTGAAAAATTAGTTCGGGTGTTTTGTCCCCATCCATATCAAGCAGTGTAAATTTAATTATTTTATATTTTCGTTGCCGTTCAAAAATTCTTCTATGTCTATACTTTGGTTTACATCCCCATGACCGTCTGTGTTTATAAATTCCATCTTATTTTGCAATACGTCATTATAGGCATCTACATAATCGCCATTGTCATTAGCCGTTTCGATTGTATATTTCACAGGCAACTCCTCAATAGGAATAATCTCTGTACTGCTCTCAGTAGTTTTACTTGATATATCATTCTCCAATGGTTTTTCTGTATTCGTCTGTGGATGTTGCGTTTGCTGAATATGTGTTTCATTTGACTGGTTATTATTTGTACAACTTGTTACGATTGATAGCGTAACTGTCATTGCCAAAAGAAGATTATGCTTCCTCATTTGAACACCTCAATTAAATTAGACATAAACGGTTTGAAATAGTTCCTGATGGAAATTCTCAAAACATCGTCTTTGTTATTCCTACACGTGTAATACTTATATGTTACATCTGTAAGCAACGAAAGTCAAGGCAGTTTATAGATTGTACTAGTAAACGCAAAAACCAAAAAGAATAGGCAAAAATCATGTTTGGCAGATGATATGTTCCCATTTACGTCCGAACCCTGAGTTGACTATATCAAACCACAAGTTGATATGTTTCCGTGCAGTAAAAAAACGGCAAGACCGGTTTTTTAACCAGCCTTGCCATTTTATAAATTTTTTAGAAACCTCAGTAAATCAGCCTTTTCAGCTATCTTTCCTTGACATCAACACAACACTCTTCACATGCGGTGAGAGGATAAAATTGATGTTATTTATCGGGGTCGAGTTGACAAAATAGTTGGCAACTCGTAAATTTCTAGGTTGAGTTGATACTTTGGATGTTTTGAATTTCCATAATTTAAATAGGCTTCCTTGATTGCCACCAAGGAAGCCAAAACACTCTAGTTAATTTTCATTCGTAGTTTATTAATCGCATCAGCCGACAATTTAGTCCACTTCATAATTTTTTCGATTGGCTCTCCGTCACGGAGCATTTCTTTTGCAATCTCTAATGCTTTTTCTTCTCTGGCAACCTCTTCGGCAACTTCGAAATCCAAAACTAACTTTTCTGCGAGCATATTTGCCACCCCTTCCTCTTTGAACAACTCAATATTTCCATATAAATGTTTATACAATTTTTCTAGCAGTCCTATCAAAACACGACTATCTCCACTGGATATGTTACCAACGTGATGGTTTTCTTCGATAGATTTTATAATCCCATTATTCATTAGCTCTTTTAGTTCTAAAGCATTTTTAGCTGTAGCACCTTTCGATATATCATTTCTTAATTTCAGCAAATATAATGGCATTAGTATTACCATACGCTGTTTGTTTAATTCTTCAATAGAGTATTCCAAAAGCTTCATTGTTGGCACGGTATACTCAAACTCATTTTTATCTGCGGTTCTTATAATCAAAGATACTTCGTTTGGTGTGTTTCTACCAGACTCTAAATAAATGATTTTTGCTTGAGGTAATGTCAAGATTATTTTATCGCCCTCAGCAACTTTATATTTAAGAGCCTCCTGAAAGCCATACTCGAAAACTCTAATTACTATAGTTGAATCATTATCAATCTGACATTCGATATGAAATTTATCTTTACCATTTACAGTCAAAATTGCATCGGCTATGATTCTATCCAAATTATCTTTTATACTCTCTGTCCAGTTGTATGTGATCTCGCTATCAAGTGCGAAACTCTTTTCAAACAAAGCGTTTATCAAGTTTATAACAGCGGTGTTCGACAGCGTCAAAATGCGCTTCATAGTCTTGTCATATATCTGGTTAATATTTTCTGCCAATCTAACACCCACTTAAATTCCGAATTATTGTAAAGCTATATTCTA
>JAVBKL010000234.1:0-6354 GCA_031554055.1 Eubacteriales bacterium
GTAAGTGAATAACCTGTTGACTCACGCCACTTTCTTGAAACGGGATCCAGTGGAACAACGCCGGAAGAAATATCATCACAAATAATAACTTTGTCCTCGAGTTGTGGCAATAGGCCGGCTAGTAACTTCACTGGATCAGAACCGTTCTTAATGTTTGCCAGTACAAATAAATGCAACTTGTTTATAATTTTCTTTGAAAGATCAAGCGTTGGTGTATCTTCATTGCAATCAAAAACATCATCTTGGTTTTTAGAAAAGCGATTGTAAACATAATCAAGCTTACCTTGATAAGCACCGCCAAAAACTACTAACATAAATTACCTCCAGTAAAAGTTTGTCTATAACAAAGCAAGGCAAATCAGTCCGCACATTTCCGAAAAACAAATGGTTGCACCGCACAAATCCCCAGAAAATCCATCAAGCTCCTTGTACGTGAAAATTGCAGTAAGCGTAGCGGTCAACACGACAGCTACAAGTGGTGCAATCGGTAGTGCCAGCAGGAGAGCCAGAACAAACGAAATGACGATGCAGACGAAAATAAACGCACTGTGCACAGAACTTGTACCAGCTTTAAAGCCAGCACCGTATCCTGTTTGAGAAATAGATTTTAAATTCAGCAAAGCAAGCGCTGCAATCGACCTTGATAAAATCGGAATAAAAATTAAAACAGCCAAATACTCTTTTTTAAAATCAAGGGCAGCAGCAAAACAAAAAAGAAATAAGCAGATGGCAGAGATTACCGCAAAAGCTCCGACGGTTGAATCTTTTAAAATTCGTCGTTTCTCACTTAAGTCTCTCCTAGAAAAAATTGCATCGGAGGTATCCATCAGTCCGTCAACGTGAATGAACCCGCTTAACGCAAAAGGGAGTATGGCAATCACAGCAGCACTGACTGCCGAACCATTCACTATTAATAAGGAAGTAAAACACCAAACCGAACCAATGCAAAGCCCGACAAAAGGAAAAATCGGCATGATAAACCGCATCAAGTTCATGTCCCAAATGTTTTTCGGTAGGGGTATCACGGTGAACATTCCGAGTGCCATAACAAATGCTTTTAGAATTTTCATCAAGTCAACTCACCTTTATATAAAAATATATTTCCGTAGGAAACCTCTAAAACGGTATCACAATGTTTTGCTATGGTTTTATCTAAATGTGCCAGACTCTGTCTATAATTTTCTGTATACTCATCGTATATCGCTGCATCAGAAAAAATATAATCTGATACAAAAACAACGTTATTAAGTTTTGAAATCAAAGAAATCAAGTCTCTCTCTAGAACATCAGAAACATTTGCAACGTATTCACCGTTTTTTCTAAACATTTCATTGGCAAGGAGCGCTGTGGTACTATCGATTAAGAATGAACCATTTGTATCACAAGTGTCCAAAATTTCTAAAATATTTGTGGGCTGTTCAACAGTAATAAATCCCATGTCCTTGCGTAAAAACCTATGACGCTGGATTCGATTTACATCTTCATGATCAACTGCCGCCATAGTAGCGATGTAGTAGAGCGGCACTTTTTTTGCCATGTCTTTTGCAAATTTTTCTGCGTATGTAGACTTTCCATTTTTACAACCACCAGAAACAAAAATCCTCATCTGACCACACCAATCTAATGTTATTCGATAAACAAAAAAATACCCCGGCATCGCCGAGGTATGGAATTGACAAAAAAGATTTTATTAGCCAATAACCAAAGACTCCATGACCTGTGAAGCCGAACTGGTAGTCTATGTAAAGTATTCCGACTTAGCTTCAACATCTTTTTTAGCCTTCCCGAAAAAAATTCAGTGGCTTGTAAATTACCTTAAAAAAGACTCAGCATCACGGCAGCAGGACTGTTCAAGATTAAACTTGATTCCTTTACTATAAACAATTATTCATTTCATCAAGATTAGCACAAGCAAGTGTCCTTGTCAACAGTTGTAAACTTATATGGTTGGGGTTTGTTCTGCGGCTTTAATTTCAATTTTATCTTCGATAAATTTAACAACGACTTGGTTGCCAGTTTTTATATCGCCGCTTAATATTTGTTCGGCCAGTTCGTCCTCAATTTTTGTTTGGATTGCACGGCGAAGAGGTCGGGCACCGTACATCTGGTCGTAACCTTCCTTACAAATATAGTCAAGGGCAGTGTCGTCAATTGCTACATCAATGCCAACACTCTTTTTGATTCGATCCACACTTTCTTTACAAAGAAGCTTGGCAATATCTTTGATATTGTCGTTGTTAAGTGGGTGGAACACGATGATGTCGTCGATTCTGTTTAAAAATTCTGGGCGGAAAATATGTTTTACTTCATCCATCACAAGTTTTTTCATGTCTTGATAGCTTCTTGAGTCATCATCTTTTGAAGTGAACCCAAGACGTTTTGGGGAAATAATATCTTTTGCACCAGCGTTTGAAGTCATAATGATAACAGAGTTTTTGAAATTTACTTTTCTGCCTTGAGAATCGGTGATGTGCCCATCGTCAAGAACTTGGAGAAGCAAATTAAATACATCGGGGTGAGCCTTCTCAATTTCATCAAATAAAATTACAGAGTATGGCTTGCGGCGAATTTTTTCGCTGAGCTGTCCGCCTTCTTCATAGCCAACGTATCCCGGAGGGGAACCGATTAGCTTGGACATACTGTGCTTTTCCATGTACTCAGACATATCAACACGAACAATTGCATCTTCTGTCCCGAATAAAACATCGGCAAGTGCCTTGCAAAGCTCTGTTTTACCAACACCAGTTGGTCCCAAAAATAAGAAAGAACCAGTCGGACGCTTTGGACTTTTAAGCCCCACACGCCCACGTCTTATTGCCTTGGAAATAGAAGAAACTGCTTCTTCTTGTCCAATCACTCGCTTGTGCAATAACTCTTCCATTTTCATAAGTCTTTGGCTTTCTTCCTGTTGAAGTTTACGAACAGGAACGCCAGACCATAACGCTACAACATCGGCAATCTCTTCTTCATCAACAATATGACTTTGCTCTTTATTGGAAGATTCCCATTTTGATTTTAAAGTGACGAGTTGCTCACGAACTTTTTGTTGCTGCTCTTTTATTTTGCCAGCTTTTTCAAATTCCTCTGTTTTGATGGCAGACTCTTTTTCTTTGGCAAGCTCTGCGAGTTCGTCTTCCAAATCTTTTATTTCGGGAGGGGAGGTGAATGTCTTTAAGCGTACCTTGGAAGCGGCTTCATCAATTAAGTCAATCGCCTTATCAGGAAGAAATCTATCCGAAATATAACGCACAGATAATTTCACTGATGCTTCTATCGCACCATCGGTGATCTGCACATTGTGATGGGCTTCGTATTTATCTCTCAAACCTTTTAACATTAAAATGGCGGATTCTTCGGTTGGCTCATCCACACTTACTGGTTGAAAGCGTCGCTCAAGTGCGGCATCTTTTTCTATATATTTTCTGTACTCATTAAGGGTCGTCGCACCAACCACTTGCATTTCACCTCTGGCAAGCGATGGTTTTAATATGTTTGAGGCGTCAATGGCACCCTCAGATGCACCCGCACCAATGATGGTATGGAGTTCATCTATGAATAAAATTACATTTCCGACGGCTTTTACTTCTTGCATAACTTTTTTGATTCGCTCTTCAAATTCGCCACGGTACTTACTGCCGGCAACCATCGAAGATAAATCGAGGTTGACAACCCTTTTATTTTTTAAGGTTTCGGGTATGTCGCCCTTTATAATTTTTTGAGCAAGCCCCTCAACGATGGCGGTTTTACCAACACCAGGATCGCCGACTAGCACAGGATTGTTTTTTGAGCGTCTGCTTAAAATTTGTATGATTCTTTGAATTTCTGTTTCTCGACCAACAATTGGGTCAAATTTTTCGTCCATTGCGAGCTGGGTAAAATCTCGGCTGTACTTATCCAAAGTAGGGGTGTCGCTGTTTATTCTTGCTGATTTTTTTCCGATTGGTTTGGCAGAAGAATTTTTGTTCTCGCCAAGCATGGACATAATATCATCGTTTAGTTTTGTTAGGTTTACATTAAGTGCTTGTAAAATCCTAACGGCAACGCAATCCGTTTCTTTTAAAAGTGCAAGCAGTAAATGTTCGGTGCCGATGTAGCCTGCCCCCATTTGCATCGCTTCTTGCAAGCTTAACTCAAGGATTCTCTTGGTTCTTGGTGTAAAGTCTATGCTTGCCGCTGTGTTTTTCTGTTGGGTGCCGATTAACTCAATAATCTTGTCTTCGATATGCTCATAACTAATGTTTTGGGCTGCAATTGTTTTTGCCGCAACTGAATCCACAACACTGCGTAGTCCCAAAAGCAAATGCTCTGTGCCTACATAACCATGCCCAAACTCGATTGCTTCTTCTTGTGCGGAAGTAATCGCTTCTCTAGCTTTTTCGGTAAACTTGCCTTGCATAGTTACGCCTCCTTTTTGTGTTTTAGTTTTTTAGTCCTTTAGCTGTTCACGAACATAATCCGCCCGCTTAATAACAGCTTCTGATTCGGTAAGACGCCCGCCATATATCTTTTGAAGAGTGGAAGGGTGAATGTTCATCATGATATTATAAATTGAAAGTTTTGGCTTTGGTACGTCGAGTATTCCAAGCGTAAAGCCAAGCTTTAATTCGGAAAGTAAGCTCATTGCTTCTTGCAAAGTTAAAATCCGACAGTTTGTAAGTGTGCCATAAACCCTGTAGGCGACGTCTTGTAATAATATTTTTCGTTGTTCAACTGATTTTTGAATGTAAAAATTTTCGCCCTCAATCACTTGATTGGTCACTTGCTGCAAAACATGAATGATGTCTTGCTCGGATTTTCCGAGTGTGAGTTGGTTGGAAATCTGATAGATACTACCTTGCACATCGCTGCCCTCACCATAAATACCTCGAATGGTCAAGCCAAATTTACCAAGCATCTGAATCACATTGCGGAGCTGTCCGTTTTTTTCAAGCATAGGCAAGTGAACCATGTAAGACGCTCGCATTCCAGTGCCTGTGTTTGTGGGGCATGAAGTTAAATAACCAAAATTATCGTCGTAGGCAAAGTCGAGGCTTTTTTCGAGGGTGTTGTCAATTTCGTTTGCCAATGCCCAAGAATTCTCTAGGTTATCACCGCCAAAAATTGATTGGATTCTTAGGTGGTCTTCCTCGCCAAGCATGATGCTTAATGCTTCGTCTGTTCTCACCACAACTGCCGAGGGCTTTTCGCTTTTTAATAATAAGGGGCTTATAATATGGCGTTCAAGCATACTTGACTTTTCTATCAAATCAAGCTGCTTTAAATCTGCAAAAACAAATCCGTCTTTTGGTATGGCATTTGAAACATCAGAAATCATTAAATTCATAGCGTTTTCGTTAATCCGAAGAGGGAACGGATATTTATTTAAATTTCTGGCGAGCCGTACTCGTGACGAAATAATTTGAGGGTGGTTGTCTCTGGACATTTCATACCATTTACTCATTGTTTCCACCACCATTTCCTGCGAGTTTGCTTTGCTCGTTTTGGATCTCCTTGATGGTATCTCGAATTTTTGCCGCTTCCTCGTATTCTTCTCTGGCAATCGCTTCATCTAAAAGCTTGCGTAACATATCGATTCGTCTGCGGTTGCTTGCTTCGGAAACAGCTTTTTTGGGGATTTTACCGTGGTGCGTATTGCTGCCTTGAATATTTTTCAATAGGCTAAACAATTGTTTTTGAAAAAACGTGTAACAAGAACTACAGCCAAGCTGTCCTGTGTTTTGAAAATCTTTGAATGTAAGACCACAACTTGGACAACCTTCCACTTTTGGAATTTTTAAATTTGAATCAGAAATTCCTTGCTGCGAAAAAAATGCACTTAAAACACCTTGAAATAAATTTTCATAGGTCATGGGCATTTGAAATTCCGCGGCACATTCCGAACACAGATACACTTCAGATTTTTCACCGTTAATATCTTGTTGCATATGCACTGTTACCGGATTGTGATTGCATCTTTCACATAGCATAACAAGGCCTCCTTTGTATAAAAATTAATTTGTAGACGTAAAAACATAATGACAACCCGAACAACTTTCTTCACTCGGGTTATTGGGGAGCTGGCACTCGGGGCAAACTCTGATTAACTGGATTCCATTATCTGTTCTGGCAATGGTCAAGTCGCTGGATTTTCTGTCCAAGGCAACATGGGTATCCTTTGCGTTTGAATTTTTTTCAAAGCAAGTAGGCTTCGCTTTTAAATCGGTCATTTGCTTGTCCAAATGTTTTACTCTGGCTCGAATGGCGTCAATCGAATCGTAAATATTCACAATCTCAGAATTTTCGAGAGTTTGGCGGTGCGACTCATATAACATTCGCACGAGTTTTGTATATAGTTCGGAGTCTTCTGTTTGATAA
>JAVBKL010000199.1:0-8004 GCA_031554055.1 Eubacteriales bacterium
GGTAGTGTCCCTGCCACAGCATTTTTAACCGACTGCAAATTAAATTCTTTTTCTCCGCTAACAAAAGCAAAGCTAGCCAGCGCGGCTCCCCCAGCTAGCATAACTGTACCAATTGAAATTACTGTATACTTCGCCAATGCTCGCATTAACCCATCTCCCCAAAATTTCTTTTGGTTTAAGCATTGACAACAAATTAAATTTTATACATGATTGCCACTTTTTCTATTGCAATTCTTTAAATGAACGGATGAGTAACTCCATTTTTGGCTCTATACAAACTGGATCACCAGCGGCTTTTATTGCGTTGGATACATCCTTAAGTCCGTTTCCAGTTACGACACTCACAACCGTGGAATTCGGTGGAATCAATTTTTGTTCAACAGCCTTAATAAGTCCTGCGGTACCGGCAACACCCGCAGGTTCACCAAACACGCCACAGTTTCTGCCCAAAAATTTCATCGCTTCCAAAATTTCTTCATCGGTGACATTGATAACCATGCCTTTTGAATCTTTTATCGCATTTAAAGCTTTAATTGGGTTTCTTGGCACGCCAACAGCAATGGAGTCTGCAATTGTATTTTCATCCATATGCCTAATTTCAGTGTTTTCAGTAAACGCACGATTGATGGGATAGCAGCCTTCCGACTGTACACTGATAATTTTTGGAATCCTGTCAATAAATCCAGTTTCAAGCAAATCCTTAAAGCCTTTATAAACACCAGCAATCGTACAGCCGTCGCCGACAGAGATTACCACATAATCAGGCATAATAAAACCAAGTTGTTCCGCAATTTCGAGTGATACGGTTTTCTTTCCTTCAACCAAGTAAGGATTGATCGCTGCATTGCGGTTATACCAACCAAAACGCTCAATGGCTTCTGCAGATAATTTGAATGTATCTTCGTAATTGCCCTTGACACTGATTACATTCGCACCAAAAATCATTAGTTGCGACACTTTGCCTTTTGGAGCACGTTCAGGTACAAAAATATACGTGCGAAGTCCCATCGCCGCCGCATTTCCCGCAAGAGAAGATGCTGCATTTCCTGTTGATGAACAAGCGATTGTTTCAAATTTTGCTTCAACTGCTTTTACCACAGCAACCGCTGATGCCCTGTCTTTTAAACTGGACGTGGGGTTTAATCCGTCGTCCTTAATGTATACGGCGGATAAGCCCAGCTTTTCAGCCAAAACATCACTTTTGTAAAGCGGAGAAAATCCTACACGAAGCGGAGACAATTTACTTCCCACTTCAATCGGTAAAAACTCCATGTATCTCCAAATAGAATTATCTCGGCGACTCGCCAGTTTTTCCCTTGTGAGATTGGCCTTGATATATTGATAATCATACACAATATCGAGTATTCCATTGCACTTTTTGCAAGTGTAAGTGGTTGGTGTTGCTTCATGTTCGTGACCACATGTAACGCAAACTGCCGATATAACATTTTTCATGGCGACCTCCTATAGGTTCTTTAGAAGTCCAGTGCTCTCGTTAAATGAATTGATTAAATCGTCAATTTCTTTCACTTGCTCTTGAACGCTTTCCCATGCCGAATATTCGTCGTACCATTGCTCGTTCAGTTCAGAAACACCACGGCCTTGTTGCTCAACCCAAGTATAATATTTCAAATTGTGTACACGTTTACGCTCCAAATAAGTAAGCTCAAGCATGGAATCCGTGCGAACGCCTTGTAAATGTGCCGCAAAATCAACCGCCGCTTTCACTGGTGAATATGCACCTTCTGCTTCCCTAAGCTCTTCTAAGCGGGATTTGTACATCGCATTGGAGTCAGTAAGAACTGTCGCTACAACGTCATTAGCAGTGAGCTCATAATATTTTGCAAACTTAATAGCACAAAGCATATTGGACACACCAGAAATACCCATGTACGCAAGGTCTGCCACTTGCTCTTTTGTGAGTCCACACTCTTTAATCAAAAATTCTTGACCGTCTGGCTCGTTGAACAAACGTAAAACCGCCATTGAATCGTTGTCGTCAATTGCAATTGCCATATCGGTGTTTTTCACATTGTGTACCCAAGGAATGTGTTTGTCGCCAATGCCTTCAATGCGGTGATCGCCAAAGCCGTTGTTAAGAATGGTTGGGCATTGAAGAGCTTCGCCCACAGCAACTTTTGACTTTGGATATTTTTTCTTAAGGTAATCGCCGCTTGCCATCGTACCAGCTGAACCAGATGTAAAGCAAACGCCAGCAAAATTGCCTTTCTCGCCTTTCATGCTTTCAAACGCATCGGAGATGGCACGGCCTGTAACATTGAAGTGCCACATATAATTGCCCATTTCTTCAAATTGGTTGAAAATCATTGCATCTTCTCTTGTGTTTTTAAGTTCCCAAGTTTTGTCAAAAATTTCTTTTACATTGCTCTCACAACCAGGAGTAGCAATTACTTCGCCTGCAATTTGCGATAACCATTCAAATCTCTCACGACTCATACCTTGTGGTAAAATCGCTACGGATTCTGCTCCTAAAAGTTTTGAGTTAAACGCTCCACCCCTGCAATAGTTTCCAGTTGAAGGCCAAACTGCTTTATGATAAGTTGTATCAAATTGTCCAGTAATCAGTCTTGGTGCCAAGCAGCCAAAAGAAGCCCCTACCTTATGGCAGCCAGTCGGAAACCATTTTCCGATCATACAAATTATTCTTGCATCAACGCCTGTTAAAGCTTTGGGCAGCTCTATAAAGTTAGGTGAACCGAATAGTCCGCCAACCTCTTTTTGTTCGTTACGCCAAGAAATTCTAAATAAATTGATTGGGTTAATATCCCAAAGTCCAACGCCAAGAAGTTTCTCTTTTATACTTTCAGGAATTTCATTTGGGTCTGCCATCTGTTTAAATGTTGGAATAATGACTTTATTCTCTTTCGCCTTTTGGATATTCTTCTTTAAACCTTCTTCATTGATAGATAAGTTAATCAAAATAATTCCCCCTTGTTTGTTTATAGCATTTGTATTACCAAAATAAAAACGCTATATGCTAAATACTATATGCATTTTAACAAATTTAAAGAAAACTATCAAGCCATTTTATCCAAACAACCCAGCAATAACAAAACAAATTAACATTCCTACCATGGTTGGTAGTGCAAAAGCTACAAAAGTCCACTTAATACTTTTTGTTTCGCTTGCAATTGTTAAAAGTGTTGTCGAACAAGGAAAATGATTAAGTGAAAATATCATCGTGCATATCGCAGTGAGTGATGTCCAACCGTTTTGTAAAAACAAATTTGAAAGAGCGTTGATGCTGTTTAATTCCATCAGTCCGCTTTCCCCCGCATAACACATAATCATGATGGGTATCACGATTTCGTTTGCGGGCATACCGATGATAAATGCGGTGAGAATCACACCGTCCATGCCAAGTATTCTGCCAAATGGGTCGAGAAAATTGCTTATTTGATAAAGCAATGAATACCCACCTATATGAATGTTCTGTAGAATCCACACGCAAAGTCCCGCCGGTGCTGCAACCACTACCGCCCTCGCCAAAACAAAAACAGTTCTGTCGAAAAAACTTTTGACAATGACCCTAGTAAACTGTGGTCTTCTGTATTGTGGCAACTCAAGAACAAGACTTGCTCCGTTCCCCTTGAGCAATGTTCCAGACAAAATTCTGGTCACCAATAGTGTGACAAACACAGACGATACAACTGCAACCACAACTAGTGCTGCACTAAAAAAAGAAGTTGATTGAATGCTTAACCCAGAAATAAAAATTACAGACAGCACAATCAAGCTCGGAAACCTACCGTTGCATGGAACAAAATTATTGGTAAGAATGGCAAGCAGCCGATCACGCTTAGAATCAATTATCCTTGTGGAAACGATTCCGGCAGCGTTGCAGCCGAATCCCATGCACATGAACAGTTGTCAAAGCGGTAAAATATTTTTACTGCTTGTGTCCCCTGTTCACTTTGCTGTACTTCGATTTTTTGTATCAATTTATGGAGAATGTCCGCGTTTAAAGTTTCAATTTTTATTTGGGTTGGGGTATCGTCATTTTGTATTTCTTGAATAGCATTATAATTGCATCGCAATGCGCGTTGTTCTTGCTCGTACTCACAAACTAGATTTAAAAATCTCTCTTGGCTGATGTTGCCGAAAACTTTCTCTTCATATAAGTTTTTGATTAGCACATCAATTTTTTTTAGGCGATCACTAACTTGTTTTTGCTCACGCAAAGCAAGATCATTTATCTTTCTTTTAGGGAAAGCTTGATTGCCTATATTTAGTTTAAGTTCATGCAAAATTAATAGGGTTAAGTCGTTAATCTTTGCGTAGTGATTCGAGCATTTTGTTTTGCCGAACTGTTTGTAGGTTAAACAAACTAACTTTTCTTTTTCAAGCTGCATATTCTTACCGCAATGTGCACACTTCGCTATGCCCTTAAAAATATGGGCATTTTCTTTTACATCTTTGCGATTAATCCGATAGCTTCTTGCATTCATTTTTTCATTGGCTAAATAAAATAATTTTTCATCTACGATTGCCACATGCGTGTTTTTTACAATAAACCATTCGTCACGTGATTTGTTGATGACGGCTTTACTTTTAAAATTGGCTTTGGCGGTCTTGCCCTGTGCTGTGTTCCCGATATATATTTCGTTCCTAGCGATTTTACAAATTGTTTGCCTTGACCACATATTGTTTTTTGTGTAGTTGCTTAGCTTGAGATGCGGAAACTTTATACAGCGATACTGTGATGGCGTATATACTTGCTGCTCATTTAAATAGTTTGCGATTTCTACTGGGGAGAGCCCTTCACTTAGTTTTAAAAAAATAAGTTTAACAATTTCAGACGCTTCAAAATCAATGACTAATTTGTTTTTATTTTGAGAATCTTTTTTGTAACCGTAAGATGCAAAGTTACCTGTATACAATCCTGATTGCATTTTTGATTTTAAAGCAGAACGAATTTTCTTTGAAATGTCCCTTGCGTAAAGTTCATTGATTACATTTTTAAACGGCATGATGTCATTGTTATTTAAAATGGAATCATATCCGTCATCAACTGCAATATATCTCACGTTATGTTTTGGGAAAAAAACTTCTGTAAACTCCCCAGTTTTAATATAATCACGACCAAGGCGTGATAAATCCTTTGTAATTACTAGGTTTACATTTTTGTTTTTGATGTCTTCAATTAAGCGTAAAAGTGCGGGGCGTTCAAAATTTGTGCCAGAATACCCATCATCAGAATATATATCGTAAATTGCAAAATTATGGGACTGGGCGTATTTTATCAGAAGAGTTTTTTGATTGGTAATGCTTTCAGATTCGGATTGTGTTGCATCTTCTTTGGATAGGCGAACATAAAGAGCGGCTTTGCATTCCAAGCATATCACCTGTAAATTGTTGTTTACAAAGTGTATGCTTGGAAAATACAAAGTTTGCTTATTAAAAAATATGTTTTTAGCGCTTAAGGTTTCCTAAATAAAATCGAGTCATATCGCTAATTGAATACTTGTTAAGTTAAAATGGTAAAACCACTGGCTTATGGTGCTACTCGTTCAATCAGCCTAGCGAATACAGTAGCAACTTCCGCTCTTGTTGCTGTGGCTTTTGGATCATATAAGCCACCAGATTTTCCGCTTACAATTCCTAAGGTTCGGCATTTTCTCACCGCTTCAAGTGCCCACGAACTGACTTCTACCTCATCAACAAAGCCATAAGGCGTAACAGAAATAGGAAGATTTAAGTTTTTGTATTCTATGTAGTTCGTCAACATTAATGCCATTTGCTCCCTCGTGATAATAGTAGGTAGCCGTAGCATCGCTTCCCCCTGTGAGAGAAGATGCATAACTAAATGTGCCTGAAACAAAGTCATTTTGCATTTCCGAAGCAAATGCTGAAACTGGAGCAATAGTTGGAAACATGGTTAGAACCATCAACGTTGCAAGAATAAAACTTAATATTTGTTTTTTCAATTTTATTAACTCCTTTGTATTTTTATTTTTTATATTAAAAATTTTTTCTTCATGATTATTTTGAGATAAAGTACACTTTCTCCCCTTCTAATGTATCCTCGTGAATTGGCAGGTTTTTGGGTAGACAAAACGCTGGTCTCACTCCATTGACCTCATTAGACGCCCAGCTATCTATGGTTCCATCATAACAAATTACACTTACCATGGAGAAAGATGTGGTGCTTGGTGTTCTAAGCATCCAACTACTAGCTTCTTTGCTATTGTAAGCAATCAATCTTTGGTAATCACCTGCAAAATATCTTAGTTCAGCCCCTTCAACACATCTTGTATTTGACTTCCTTAGACTAAGTTCCGTATGGGAAAGCAAAAAAACTTTCCTCACAATCTGTTCTGTATAAGGCACACTCCACAAGCTCGACTCCGCTGTTATAGTTATCTCTGTATCAACAATATGTTTTTGTAAATCTGCATCTATCGACGGTAAAAAATTATCTCTTAGGTAATCATCAATAATACTGCCGTTATAATAGGCATATCCATTTTTATATGGAATATCTTTTTCAACCAAAATTGGGATTCCGTCATCGTTGTAACCATCAATCACACTTCCTTCATAGTAGAACAGCCTAGGACCCAAATTCTTAACATTCTCTTCAAGCAAAATAGGTGGCTCATTGTCTGGATACGCCTTCATTCTGTAAACGTCTTGCTCATCAATGTTAACATACGCTGCATAAGCGTGCTCATCTAGTCTTGGTTTCCCATTGCCACGGTAAGAGTCAAGACCCACGCCTCTAATGCGACCATCATAGTAGAATCCATATTCGTTATACATAACAAACTCATCTAGCAATCGTTTTCTTAACAAGAGCACATTGTCCTCATAATTGTTAGTTAAAACTAGGTATGGAGTAGGCTTGCCGTTTTCCTCTATGTAAACCGTATACCCAAATGCTTCGTTCACATCATACGCTAAGTCGCTAAGCACCTTAGGTGGTGGTGGCGGTGTGGGGGGCGGTGGCGTGGGTAACGGCGGCGATGCTTTGCAACCTACAAGAAAGAGCATTGTTGTGGTAAACTAAAGTTGTAACACCTTGACCTAAAAGGTTATAATAAATCTTAAGGGAAGAGGTAAAAAAAATGACAAATTATGAAGAAGTATTTAAAAGAAAGATAGTCCGCTTACATTTGGAAGAAGGACGGACAATTAAAAGCTTGGCGGAAGAATATAAAGTATCAAAAGCAAGTATATCAATCTGGGTTAGAACGTACCGTGAAGAATGCCAAACAAACCATGAATTGCAAAACGAACATGATTATATGATTGAAAATCGAAAGCTACGCAAAGAACTTGAGGAAACAAAGAAAGAGAACCAGTTCTTAAAAAAAGCGGCGGCATTCTTTGCGAAGGAAATCGATTAGTGGTTTATCGATTCATTCAGAGTAATGAGAAATATTTTGGTCTGAGATGGCTGTTTAGGCGGTTGAAACTTTCGCCAAATGCCTATTACAACTTTCTTAAAAACAGAAAATTATCAATCAGGGCAAAAAAACAAGAAATATGTGAAGAACTTCAGAAAATATATCACGAAACAGATGGCAGGCTGGGACACAGAGGCATGAGAGTGTTCTTGTCACGCAAAAATATAAACCTAAGTAAAACCACGGTACATAAATATATGAATAAAGAACTTAGCCTTTTCTCAATTGTGAGGCGAAGAAAGCCACGCTACACAAAAAGCCATGCTCATAAAATTTTTCCTAATCTACTGAAACAAAAATTTGCAACGGAAAAACCCAATCAAATTTGGTGTACCGACTTTACATATTTATTTTTATCCAATGGCACGAAACGTTATAATTGCTCGATAATTGACCTTTATGACCGCTCAATAATAGCCAGTCTAAATGGAAAAGAGATAACAAGCGAACTTGCCATTGATACAGTAAAAAAGGCGATTTTGTCACAGCCAAAGTTGAAAAATGGTTTAATTCTGCACAGCGACCAAGGGTCACAATACACTTCGGAAAAATTTACTGTCTTTTGTCAGTCAGT
>JAVBKL010000022.1:0-3579 GCA_031554055.1 Eubacteriales bacterium
CTTATTGAGCAATCACGTAATAGCGAAGCATTAAAAGAACTAGATGAGTTTGCACAACTTCTGCCCAATGATGAGGACTTTAAGTCTATGAAAATATTGCTATCACAGTAAAGCGGAACAAATTTTCTAATTAAAAAAGTGTCGCCATGTATCACAATTTAGGTTCTATCTTTTTCTTGTGGAGAAAAGAATCGGCCTCTCGCAACCGCGCGATATTCTTGATGTAAACTAAGTTTTTGTAAAAATTTGTCGATAACACAAGGTAGGCCATATACTCGCGTAAAGCGGGAATCACAAATTTTGACAATCTTAGTAGAAAACAGCATGAATAATAAAAATAAACTTGGCGGTGGCTATGTTTCTGGGCTGCTTGGAATGGTGGCTATTATTGGCGGGGTATTTTTAGCACGTTATTTTATATTTTGCTTGTTTCAACTAGCAATCACGGTAATTGTACACCTCCACGCAGATGCCTCAAACGCAACTTTAGCAAATAATAAAAATTCGAACTGTACTTATAGTGATTAAATATTACGCTTTTATTCTAAGGTTTCATTCAAATTGGCTTTAGTGTGGTCAAATAAAAGTCTGCCTTTAATATAGCTGTGGTATATTGCGCGTAACTAATAGTAGTTTATCTAAAAACAAAGTACTATAATGAAAAGGGTGCTTGCATGGATTTTTTAATTGATGTATTAAAACTTACATCAGCAATAGTTGTGAGCGTGATTGTTGTCATAGTTATCAAAAGGTTTTTTTCAAAGTTGCTTGAGCCATTATTTGAACTTGTCGAAAACAAATGTAAAAATAATAAAAACGACAAATAATGTTTAACAAAAATAAGTCCACGGGTAAATCCGTGGACTTATATCGTTTCTACAGCTGCATTTCCCTGATGGTTACAATTGATATCTGAAAGAAGTATTTCTAATTATTAAAAAAACTGACTTAGACAGTCAAAAAATTTGGTGTCGTGGTATAACAAGGAGTATCAGACGTTTATTTAGGACAAGCTATTCTTCTATATTGATTTAATAATTAATTGATTTTATGGGCTTCTAGCTGCGTGTATGAGCTATAACTAAAATATTACTTGAAAAGTAGTTTTAAGCGTTCAAAAAAATTTAGCATTTCTAATTTTGGTGATGTAGTCTGCAGTTCTTCTGCGGTCGGACTGTCATTTTCGATTTTGTCCCAACCATCGTGGAACTTTAGAAATCGTAGAAAAGCTCTGGATAGCTTCTGAAAGCTACAGATTACGCAGAATAAGTTGGGCTTAGGGCAGAATCCAAGTTCAAAAAGCTGAACAAGAAAGAAATGAGAACAGGAATTTGTCGATAACCCCTAATGCGACGAAAACTTTTTTCGGCTTCAAGAAAGCCAGCTGCGATATTTCGTAATAAACTGGCTCAGAAATCAAGACAAAAATTTGCCTCCGACATCATGAACATTTGAAGATTTAAAACAAAGCCAATGATTTAGGCAAATATGTAAACCGTAACGAGCCGTAGGCGAGTGGAGGTTTACATATTTGCGGCGGCTGTGACTTTGTGAAAATATATATCCGCAGGAGTTTTGTAATCCAGACTGCTATGCGGCCTAATCATATTGTACATGTGAATAAACTGTCCGATTTGATGCCTTGCATCCTTGATTCCTGCGTATTCCTTGAGATAAACTTCGCTGTATTTGAGAGTGCGAAACCAGCGCTCTATTATCACATTGTCAGCCCAGCGACCTTTACCATCCATGCTGATTTTGATTGATTCTTTTGAGTTGATTAGTGAAATGTATTCCTGACCAGTGAATTGGCTGCCTTGGTCGGAGTTGATGATTTCAGGGGGTTCCATACATTACAAACGCCCGATTTAGAGCCTTGATGACAGCATTGCTGGACAAAGTATCGTCAAGTTCCCAGCCCACAATGTAGCGACTGTGCCAGTCGATTATTGCCGTGAGATAGCAAAAGCTTCGCCCCATCCTGATGTATGTGATATCAATTGCCCAAACTTGATTTGACCGCTCTATGTTCATGTTTTTCAAAAGATATGGGTATTTTTTATGCTGTAAATTTGCCCTCGACAGGTTGGGTTTGGGGTAAATCGCATCAATTCCCATCTCGGTCATATATCGGCGAGTTTTGCTGCGTCCAATGAATAATCCCTCTGAAACCAGCTTTTTGCTTATTGTTCGCGCTCCCCATGTTGGGTCTAAGTTGTGCAGCTGGTCAATACGATTCTTAATTACGATTTCCTGCTCAGATGGCTCTGTTGGCCGATTATACACGGTAGTTCTCGCGACATCCAAAAGCGCGCACATATCCGTTATACTCGGGGTTTCCGCATCTGCGTTATCCTTTTGGTCGCGGAGTAAACTGACTCTCCCAATCAGGTCCAAGCACTTCCTCAGATTTTTTTTTGAGCCAATTGACATGCATTGTCAATCGACCAACTTCACCCAAAACCTCTTCTTTTTCTTTTTTTGCGAACTGCAATTCTTCCTTTAAATCCGCTGCATGTCTGTCATCAAACGCGTTATGTGCGTTTTCCAGAAACTCCTTTTTCCAATTGCGTATCATATTTGGATGCAAATCGTGCGTTGATGCAAGCTCATTTATTGTTTTTTCACCTTCCAGAAGCTCCAACACCACGTCTGCCTTGAATTTTGCTGTAAATATCCGCTTTTTCATCTTTTTTGCCCTTCCTTTTTCTGATTTTTCTATTATACCAGTTTCATGATGAAAGGGCTTATTTTTTGTACGGAGTTCTTAGACCAGTATATAAAATCATTTCGCCGTCTTTCCAGTTTTTGATTCGATGAACAATGCTCATGCAAACAGAATTAGCAGATTCCATGGGATTAGTGGTGCAAAGGGTCTGGCGAAGCAAAGCAGGGACTTTAAGCTTGTGTACGGTCAAGGTTTCCTCAAGACCTTCCAGAATGGAATTTGCAGCTTTAGGGTAACGATGTTCAAGATTATCTGCAATTAGGATAAGCTCCTTTTTAGCTTTATCATAATGAAATTCGAGATATGCGCGGCTGATGGCGAGCCCGACATTATTCTGCTCGGATTTTGGCAAATGCGATAGGACATTGCGCTTTTTGTGGACTTGACAACGCTGAACAACGGCATATTTTCCGAATGTATCATGGACAGCCTTGTGCAAGCCTTTACCCCCATCCAACACAAATAACCTAGGAATATTGGCGTCAAGACCGCGTTTAATGAGGTCAGCTAACAGATTGTTTGCCACCAGATGATTCTCGCTGGCACCTTCAATTATGCCAAGCATTTGTTTTTGACCGTCTTTTCTGATGCCCATTGCCGCGAGAATGGTCATATCGCCTATGTTCATGCCATCAACCATGATAACTGGATAGCCGTCGTCAAGCTCGCGGTCAAAAAATTCCTTCACCAAAACTTCAATACTCGCGATGAATCTTCGGTTAACTTCGCTTTTGCTGGTGCAACAGCTATCTGCCGAGGCGTGGTCCGATGTTCCCGCATACTTTCGGGTGCTGACTCCACGAAGAAGCCTTGCCAACACCGCCTGAGATAGTGGCTCATCATTTTGAAAC
>JAVBKL010000245.1:0-3886 GCA_031554055.1 Eubacteriales bacterium
TTTCAACTTTTTCTTTGTATGCAAACAGCGACATGGTTTCTTTTGTGGATTCATTGGTAGCACCGCTTAGTTTGATTAACGCATTGTTGGTTGCTATTTCTGAAAAGAAAATGGACGAGCTTACCGTGGTTTTTGACAATTTGGAAAAGCTCTGGGAAGAGTACAATATTTATACAAAACAAAGAGGTTATAATGATTGATGTTATCGTAATTGGTGGAGGCCCCGCCGGAATGATGGCGGCTGGCACAGCGGGCGAGAAGGGACTTTCAGTTACACTTCTTGAACGCAATAACAAGCTTGGAAAAAAGTTGTATATTACTGGCAAAGGCCGCTGCAATGTAACAAATGCGGCAGATATTGAAGAGCATTTGAAAAACACACCAGGAAATCCTTATTTTATGTATAGTTCATTGTACGCAATGGACTCGCTAGGTTTGATTGACTTTTTTGAAAACCTTGGTGTAAAACTGAAAGTTGAACGTGGCGAGCGAGTTTTTCCTGTTTCAGAAAAAGCATCGGACATCGTTCGGGCACTTGCACGTTACTTAGAAAAAAACAATGTAGACGTTAGGCTAAACACAGGTGTTTCGGAAATAGTATGTGACGAAAACAAGGTGATCGGCGTAGCAACCGATGATGGTGAAATCATAAAAGCACACAGTGTTGTTGTGGCAACAGGTGGTTTGTCGTATCCAATGACAGGCTCCACGGGGGATGGTTATAAATTTGCAAAAAATGTCGGGCATAAAATAACAAAGCTTTATCCGTCCATTGTGCCTTTGAAAACATCAGAATCTTGGGTTTTGGAATTGCAAGGCTTGAGCCTTAAAAATATAGCAATTGATTTGAAAATTAACAATAAATCCGAATACAAAGACTTTGGCGAAATGATTTTTACTCACTTTGGGATTTCAGGGCCAGTTGCACTGAGTGCAAGCCGTTATGCAATCGGTAAATTTCATTTAAGGCCAACGCTTTCTATAGATTTGAAGCCAGCACTTGACGAGAAAGAACTAGACAAGCGTATTCTCAGGGATTTTCAAAAGTATATCAACAAGGACTTTAGAAATAGTTTGGACGATTTGCTTCCGCAAAAACTTATCCCTGTCATCATTGACTTATCGGGGATTGATCCGTACACGAAGGTTCATGAGATTAAAAAAGAAGATAGAAAAAAATTGGTGGATGCCATCAAGAATTTGACTGTTACACTTACCGATACCACAGGCTATAATGAAGCTGTTATCACAAGCGGTGGCGTTTCGGTAAACGAAATTGATTCTAGCACAATGGAGTCAAAACTGGTTTCTGGACTATATTTTGCGGGAGAAGTTTTGGACGTTGACGCCTACACAGGTGGTTTTAATTTACAAATTGCATTTTCAACAGGGTTTTTGGCTGGAGAAAAAGTTATGGGGTGTTCTGATGATAGCAATTAGAGGTGCAATCACTGTTGAAAATAACGATAAAAAAGAAATTCTCGAAGCAAGTGAAACGCTTCTTAAAAATATCTTTTTTCAAAATGGAATTCAGTCCGATGATGTTGTTTCTATCATATTTACTTGTACAAATGATTTGACAAGCGTATATCCAGCGGAGTCTGCGAGAAAACTAGGTTTGGTACATGCGGCGCTGCTCTGTGTGCAAGAAATGTGTGTGGAGAATAGCCTTTGCAAGTGCATAAGGGTTATGGTGAACGTGGAGTTCGAAAAAAGTCAAAAAGATGCAAGGCATATTTATATGAGAAGAGCAAGGACACTTAGACCAGACCTCGCCTTTTTTTCAGTGGCACTTGATGGGCCTGGTGGTGCCGGAAAAAGCTCTGTTTCAAAACGTTTGGCAAAAGAACTTGGCTTTGTTCATGTAGACACGGGTGCAATGTATCGGGCGGTTGCATATTATTTTATACAAAAGCAATTGCCACTTGAAAAAGAAATGGTTTGTGCGGAACTCGACAACATAGAAATTGATTTGAAATTTATAGAGAACGACCAGAAGATTTTTTTAAATGGTGTAGATGTAACTTTTGAAATAAGAATGCCAGAAGTCTCCACAGGTTCATCAAAGGTTGCCACGTATAACGAGGTTCGTGTGAAACTCGTGAAGATGCAACAGAAGATCGCCATGCATACAAATGTGGTCATGGATGGGCGAGACATTGGCACGGCGGTTCTGCCGTTTGCAGATGTAAAAATATACTTGGACGCTCAAGTTGATTTTAGGGCGAAACGAAGAGTTTTGGAACTTGAATCTAAGGGTGTTATCGTTAGCCTGGAAGACACAAAGAAAGAAGTTATGGATCGGGATTTGCAGGATATGAGCCGTGAATTTTCGCCGCTTGTAAAAGCAGAAGATGCAATCGTTGTTGACACAAGCGAAATGACCTTGGAAGAAGTAGTGAATGAGCTGTTGAAAATCATTCGCAAACAGAGCCGATAGGCTAAAGCAAATGAGGGTGAAACGATGTTTTATAAATTTGCAAAAGCAGTAGTGAGCTTATATGTAAGTATTTTATTTAGAATAGAAATAATTGGGGCAGAAAATATACCAAGTGAAGGGCCAGTCATTATTTGTGCCAACCACATTAACGCCCACGATCCGCTCATTATCAATACGAAAACGAAGAGACGTTCTTTTTTTCTGGCTAAAAAGGAATTGTTCGAAAATAAATTCTTGCGGGTACTGTTCTTAGAACTTGGAGCCTTCCCAGTGGATAGAAATTCCGCAGACATGAGAGCTTATAAATGGGCACTTGATATGCTTAGCAAAAATCAAGTGCTTGGCGTTTTCTCGCAAGGCACCAGAAAAGCGGCTCCTGGTGATGCCGCAAAAAACGGTGTGGCGCTCTTTGCACTAAAATCTCACGCCTTGGTTGTTCCGTGTGGGGTTTCTGGAAACTACAAATTATTTTCTAAAGTAA
Source organism: Eubacteriales bacterium (assembly GCA_031554055.1). GTDB lineage: Bacteria > Bacillota > Clostridia > Lachnospirales > JAVBKL01 > JAVBKL01. The sequence continues at coordinate 2,922 of JAVBKL010000245.1, forward strand.
AAGTGAAATTCGGAGAACCGATTTCTCTTTCGGATTATTATGAAAGCAAACCCAAAACCGAATTGCTAGACACATTAACTGCACAAATTATGGAAAAAGTATTTTCACTAACGGAGTGATAACATGGAAGTAACATTGGCTGCATACGCTGGAGTCTGTTCGGGAGTTGCCAGAGCACTTAAAACGGTGTACGGAGAAATTGCAAACGAAAAAAACGAGAACAAGAAACTGTATACATTCGGCCCATTGATCCATAATAAAGAGGTAGTTCGTGATTTGCAAAGCAAGGGTGTCGAGATTCTTAACGACATTTCTGAAAACCAAGATGGAACGATTATTTTGCGTTCGCATGGAGTTCCGCCGATTGTGTATGAAAAACTAGAAAATTGGAATATTAATTATATTGACTGCACTTGTAAGGACGTGAAGAAAATTCATCACATTGCAGCCGAAAATAAAAAAGAGGGCAGACAAATCATTATTATCGGGAGCAAGACGCACCCAGAGGTAATGGGAATCTCTGGTTTTGCCGGTGATGATGCAATCATCATTGAGGACGAAAGTGAACTTGGGCTGATTTCGTTTGATTCTTCAAAAAAATATGCGTTGGTTGTGCAAACGACTTTTGTATTTGATAAATTTGAAAAAATATTGGAAGTCATTAAAAAACTGGGGTTAGAACTCAAAATTTATGATACAATATGCAATGCGACAACAAAAAGACAGCAAGCAGCAGAAGAATTATCCAAAAAGGTCGATTATATGATCGTAGTCGGGGATAAATCTAGTTCAAATACGGCAAAACTCTACGAGATATGCAAAAGAAATTGTACAAATTCTGTTTTAATTGAAACAATCAAAGATTTACAGTTGAATATTTTTAATAAAGGTGTTAAAATTGGTATAACCGCTGGTGCGTCTACACCACCAGATATAATAAAGGAGGCTTTTATTACAATGAGCGA
>JAVBKL010000084.1:0-5738 GCA_031554055.1 Eubacteriales bacterium
TTTTATTTTAGCAAGCTTTTAATTCCAACCGAAGTCTGTCTTCGATTAGAGCGATAAATTCACTGTTAGTTGGTTTTCCTTTATGATTATTCACAGTGTAGCCAAAGAGAGAATCGATTGCATCTACTTTTCCACGGCTCCATGCAACTTCAATGGCGTGGCGAATGGCACGCTCCACACGGCTTGGTGTGGTGTTGCATTTTTTTGCAATGGTTGGGTAAAGCTCTTTGGTTATATAATTAAGTACGTCAATGTCAGAAACTGCCATGATAATTGCTTCTCTCATGTAATGATAGCCTCTAATATGTGCAGGCACGCCAATTTCGTGCAAAATATTTGTTACACGAGATTCAAGCCCTAGGGCTATTTGCTGTGGATTTTTTGCTTTTTCTTGTTGAAATTGTTTTGGGCTGGATATTTCTGTTTTAAGTTGACGGATTCTTGACACAAGAGCATCCATTGCAAAAGGTTTTGCCATATAGTAATCTGCACCCAAATCAATTGCCTTTTGTGTAACCTTTTCAATTGTCATGGCAGATAGCATGATGCAAATTGGCTTTTTTTCTGTATTTTGAAGTTTTTGTAATTTCTCGAGTATTCCTAAGCCGTCGAGGCGTGGCATAATTCCATCGAGTATAGCAATATCTGGCTGATGGTCAATAATTTTGTTGTAGGCATCAATCCCATCGTGTGCAACCGCCACTATCTTTATATCTTCGTGCATACTCAAATAATTCACCACAACATCACAAAAATCCTTGTTGTCATCTGCCAATAAAACCTTAATTACTTCTTTACTCATCATAAACCCTCCGCTTTTCTTTGATTATGTTGCAATTTACGAGAATTATATTATGTGTGAAGTAATTAAGCAACTATTAGTTATCTCGTTTTTTCGCTAAGAAGCAACAGCAAATAAAGCAAAAATATAAAAACCGATAAAAATACTAATAATGCAACACACATAATTACACAATGTGTCGAATTATTTTTTAAAAAGCCCAAATTAGAGGAGTGAATTAACTTGCATTAGACAAATCTTTTCAGTATGATAGAGGAAATCAATAAAGGGGGTTTTAAGTTTGATAATGACAAACAGTTTAGTGCAAAGAAATCTTGTTATACAAATCGAGGGTGACATAGACCATCATAGTGCTGCTTTAATCAAACAGAAAATAGATAAAGAGTTTTCAAGAGCACAAGCAAAAAATATAATTTTTGATTTTAGCAAGGTGACATTTATGGACAGTTCGGGGATTGGCATGATTATCGGGCGGTACAAATTGCTTGAGGCTTCTGGAGGAACGCTTTTGATTGCGAGTATAAACCCCGAGGTTTCTAAAATCTTTGAGTTGTCTGGGCTTAAAAAAATTATTAAGACTTGCGAAAGTGTCGAACAAGCTATTAATGAACTATAAAATGAGCAAGGGGGGATTGTTAATGAATTTTGAAAATGAAATTGTTATAAATATGCAAAGTAAATCGCAGAACGAAGGCTTTGCAAGAATGGCAGTGTCTGCATTTATCTCCGTGCTTAACCCAAATATGGACGAGCTTACAGACATAAAGACAGCGGTTTCAGAAGCGGTAACCAACGCAATCATTCATGGGTACGAAAAACAAGAAGGCATAATCCAAATGAGGCTCGTACTAATAGAAAATGAATTAATGGTGGAGATTAGCGACAATGGGCTGGGAATCGACGATGTGGAGTCTGCCATGCAGCCGCTTTACACGTCAAAGCCAGATATGGAACGTTCCGGTATGGGCTTTACTGTTATGGAAAGTTTTATGGATCGAGTAGAAGTAGTTTCTAACAAGGGCTTAGGAACGAAGGTTACAATGTATAAAACAATATCACGCCTTTAATGCTTAGGAGTGGAGCTATGGATAAGACATTAGAACTAATAAAGCTTGCACAAAATGGAACCGATGCGGAAAGGGCAAGTGCGAAAGATCAAATATTGAGAGAAAACACGGGCTTGATCTGGAGTGTGGTAAGAAAATTTGGAAGCCGTGGTTACGAATCGGAGGACTTGTATCAGATTGGTGCAATTGGGTTATTAAAGTGCATTTCAAAATTTGATTTATCTTTTGAAGTACGGTTTTCGACATATGCTGTTCCAATGATTATGGGCGAAATAAAACGTTTCTTGCGAGACGATGGCATGATAAAGGTATCACGCCCGCTAAAAGAAATTGCGGTCAAAGCAAGATATATGCAAGATAATTTTGCAAAGCGGGAAGGCAGACAGCCAACGCTCAACGAGCTTGCTGGATTAATTGAAGTGAGTGTCGAAGATTTAGTCGTTGCACTAGAAGCAAGTATGGAAGTGGAGTCCTTATACACGCCTATCAACCAAAGCGATGGCGGAGAAATTTATTTGATAGACAAGCTCGACCAAAAACAGGGCAGCGATGGTGACATGGTAGAAATGCTTGCTTTAAAACAAATCATAAGTCGACTTAAGCCAAAAGAGCGGCAAATTATTATGCTTAGATATTTTAACGACAAGACCCAAACTGAAATTGCAAAAGAAATTGGTGTGTCACAAGTGCAGGTTTCTCGGATTGAAAAAAAGGTTTTGCAGACCATCAGGGAAAGTTTTTGTACCTAAAATTAAAGAATTTGTAATATTTGTTGAAATATATTCGAAAAAAATATATAATAGCCATAACGAGTTAAATAAAGCGAGGCGATTAGGCTGAGAGTTGGTTTTGGTTATGATGTTCATAGACTGGTTGAGAATCGAGAACTCATTATTGGTGGAGAAAATATTCCGTTTGAGCTAGGGCTTTTGGGGCATTCGGACGCAGATGTTTTGGTTCATGCAATCATGGACTCGCTTCTTGGGGCTATGGCAAAAGGTGATATAGGTCGTCATTTTCCAGATAGCGACGATGCTTACAAAGGTATTTCCAGCATGAAAATGCTAGAGGTCGTGAGGGATTTGTTAAAGTCCGAGGGCTTCAAAATTTCTAACATTGATGCTGTTGTTGTAGCACAAAAACCACGCCTTGCACCTTATATTGATAATATGGTGAAAAATATTGCGAGCTGCCTAGAAATTTCTGAAAACCAAGTGAATGTAAAAGCGACTACCGAAGAGGGACTTGGATTTACTGGAGAACAAAAAGGAATTTCTTCAAAAGCTGTTTGCTTGATATTTAACATGACAGAGCCTTCGTCAAATTGACGTGGCTTTTTATGTGTTTATTATAGAAAGAAATGTTTAAGGAGAGAAAATTATGAAGATATACAATACAATGTCAAAACGAAAAGAAGAATTTGTACCGCTTGAGCCTGGAAAAGTAAAGATGTATGTTTGTGGCCCAACCGTTTACAATTTTATTCATATTGGAAATGCAAGACCATACGTTGTGTTTGATACCATGCGTAGATACCTTGAGTATAAGGGCTATGAAGTCCAGTATATTCAGAACTTTACGGATGTAGACGACAAAATTATCAATCGTGCCAATGAAGAAAACGTTACAATGGAAGCACTTGCCAATAAATATATAGAAGAAGTTTTAAAAGACGCCGAGGGTTTAAATGTAAAAAAGGCCACGCACCACCCTCGTGTAACAGAAGAGATGCCTCAAATTATTGAAATGATTACGACGCTTATGGACAAAGGCTTTGCCTATGAAAAGCAAGGAACGGTATATTTTAATACCGATGCTTTTGCTGATTACGGCAAGCTTTCACATAAAAATTTAGAAGACCTCGAAGCCGGTGCAAGAGTGGACGTTGATTCTCTTAAAGAACACACTTCAGACTTTGTGCTTTGGAAACCAAACAAGCCAGGCGAGCCTAAGTGGGAATCCCCTTGGGGTTCTGGCAGACCGGGCTGGCATATCGAATGCTCTGCTATGGCAAAACGCTATTTGGGCGAAACCATTGATATTCATGCTGGCGGAGAAGATTTAATTTTCCCTCACCACGAAAACGAGGTTGCCCAAAGCGAGTGTGCAAACGGTACGACTTTTGCAAAATACTGGATGCACAATGGATTTATTAACGTGGACAATCAAAAGATGTCAAAGTCAAAAGGAAACTTCTTTTTGCTTCGTGACATTGTCGAAAGTTTTCCGTATGAAGTGGTTCGCTTCTTTATTTTGAGCGGTCATTATAGAATGCCAATTAATTTTAGCGATGAATTGGTTAAATCGGCAGAGGCGAGTCTTACAAGAATTAAAACTGCAGTCAAGAACTTACAGTTTAAATTGGAAAATGCTAGTTGTGAAAAAATTTCTGATGAAGAACTAAAACTTGTTGACGAAGCGAAGAAGTTCAGAGCCGACTTTGAAGAAAGCATGGACGACGATTTAAACACAGCTGATGCGGTTACCGCTATTTTTGAGTTTGTGAAATTCGCAAATATAAACGTGACAGATTCTAGCTCGAAAGAGTTTGCCGAAAAAATTAAAAGTGAAATTAATTTGCTTGGCGAAGTATTGGGCTTAAATTTTGAACAAGACACTAAAAATGAAAACAACGAAGATGCTAAAAAAATTGAGGAACTCATCGCAAAGCGTCAGGATGCCAGAAAAGCAAAAGACTTTGGAGCAGCTGACAAAATCAGAAATGAGCTGCAAGAGATGGGTGTTGTTCTGGAGGACACATCACAGGGTGTACGTTGGTCGTATAAATGAGTGATTTTGACTTGAGTTTCAATTTCCAAAAAGCAGAAAGTTATTCGCCGCTTGCTCTTGCGTACATTGGCGATGCAGTTTTTGAACTTTTTGTACGAAGCAAGCTTTTAGAAAAAGGTAATTTGCAAGTGAACAAACTGAACAAAATGGCTACAAACGTTGTTAAAGCCGAGTCCCAAGCCAAGATGTATCACAAGATTTTAGATGGTTTAAGCGAGGAAGAACTTGGCGTTATTAAGCGTGGCAGAAATGCAAAAACGAACACATCAGCCAAAAACGCTTCGATGAACGATTATAAACACGCAACAGGTGTTGAAGCGTTGTTTGGATATTTATATCTAAAAGGCGAAGACAGGCGACTAATGGAACTTTTTGAGAAATGTATGGAGGATTGAGCAAATGAAAGATTTTAGACCAAAAAGCAACTCACGTGATTTTAAATCAAACGACAACCGAGGTTACAATAGAGACGATAAAAAGAAATTTGACAGACCAGAAGGCGGCAACAGAAGCGGAAGTAGTGCTAGTAGCGGAAGTGGTGAACCAAGAAGAACAGACCGTGCACCATCTGGCGAGCGAAAAGAATTTAATCGAGGCTTTAGAAGCGACGACAAAAGAGACTTTAAACCAGGCGAGAAGAGAGATTTTAAGCCGAGTGATAGAAGAGACTTTAAACCGGGCGAGAAGAGAGATTTTAAACCGGGCGAGAAAAGAGATTTTAAACCAAGTGACAGAAGAGACTTTAAACCAGGCGAGAAAAGAGATTTTAAACCAACGGACAGAAGAGACTTTAAACCGGGTGAAAAGAGAGATTTTAAACCAAGTGATAGAAGAGACTTTAAATCAGGTGAAAAAAGAGATTTTAATTCGGGCGAGAAGAGAGAATTCAAATCAGGCGACAAGCGAGAATTTGGCAGAGGCGACAAGAGAGATTTCAAACCAAGTGAAAAAAGAGACTTTAGACCGGGCGAAAAAAGAGAGTTCAAGAGAGACGACAAAAGAGAATTTAACAGAGACGACAAAAGAGAATTTAATAAAGACGGCAATAGGGATTTTAGAAATGACTTCAAGAGCGAGCT
>JAVBKL010000182.1:0-3098 GCA_031554055.1 Eubacteriales bacterium
AATCTCCAACTAGGTTCTCAATGTGTCCCAATGGAATTACCCTTTCGTTGAAAGCTCTTTCTGCAACATTTGTAATTCGATACATCTGTGAAACTAAAAGCACCCCTATAGTTCCTAAAAACACTAAGAATAGTATGGCACACAATATGATACGTTTACCGATTTTGATTCTGTCCATTGATTGAACCCTCCTTAAAATTTAAAAAAATTGTGTTTTAACCGACTTTCTAACTGTGCCAGCATGAGTAGCTGGAGTAACTAACACTTTGCATTTTGCATCAGCGTTAAAATCATCTTTTCCCACTGTTTCAATCGATGAGAATAGCAATCCTCGGATAAGTTTTGTCGAGTGGGTTTAAGAAAAACATAAAAAAAGACAGGGCTTGTATGCCTTGTCTTATAAGGTGAGAACTACTATTCGAAAGTTACTGTTGTGTTGAAAATCCAACTAATCACGAAATTAAGTTTTAACCGATTTCGGACAGTATTATGCTTATTAGTTTCGTAATATAGGCTTAAAATAATTAGAACCTAATCATTCTTTGATTTGAAATAACTTGTAAGAGCTACACCAATTGATGAGATTTCAAAATTAGCTTGCCACATTTCGACACCTGCCGCCTTGCTTTTAGCCATTGTTTTTTCAACTTGCTCATAGTTTGTACTTTTTTCAACAACACGAAAACCGGGATTATTGTAAATACAGCATGTCAAAAAAATTGCTCGTTGATGCTCTTGTAAGGTAGCTGCTAATTCAGTTACATGCTTTACCATGCGGTCAGTAGAACTAAAAGGTGTTGATTTTTTGGTTTTAATGTGTTCTGGTATTTCTATTTGAAGTTGCTGTAAAGGTGTTTTTACTTCAAAATAGGTATCTCCTACTCGAAAATCCAATTTAGATATACCTATTTTCTGTTCTCGTAAAACCTCTTGTTGTCCCATTCCAATCATATCGGGAAAACCATCATTTTTAAGATAGTATTCCACATATCGGTTTGCAGCATTTTGGTTAATGCCAATCCAATTTTTTATCGGGTTATTCGGTAAGTCAAGAGAAATTGCCTCAACAGTGAATGCGGTTTTTCTTTTAGCGTCTGCACTTTTGGAAAGCAGACACGGAATATTCTCCAAAACGAGATTACCTATACGCCCGGTCGTTGGACAATGGCAGTCATAGACAGCGCCATCCAATTCAACTTGCATAATAAAGCGATTTGGTCTTTTAAGTATCAAAGCTTCTATTAAAGGTATTTCAAAAACAAAATCGTTACTCATAAAATCTCCTACGACAGATACCTAAGACGGCAATAATAATACTGCCGTCTCAGGTATTGTAATTTAATTAGTTATTTTGATACAAAGGCCATGTCCCGAAGCGACGAACATTGGGGCAAGGTCTTTTAAGTCAGCTATAAGCTTTTTTTGCATATCAAGAGACGGAAGTTGGTCAGCTCCACTTGTATTTATTGTATCTGCCCAGTTTTTTTCAATAACCTGTCCATGTGTTTCACCCATTTGGAACATTAAGTCGCTACTGAAAAAGACACCACGCTTCATTTCCATGAAAAGCACACCTTCCCACATGTGCATTTCGGATGGATAGCCTATGACTTTGAACTCAAAATCCTTGCCACAAAGTGTTTCACCCGGTTTCTTTATTTCTATATTTTGGGCAATACCAAAGCCCCAAAGTTGTCGTGCAGTTACTTCCGAGCAAACGGCAACAGCTTCGGGATATTCTTTTAATACTAAAGATAGCCCACCACACTCGTCCGACTCAAAATGTGATATTAAAATATATTTAAGAGATTTGTCACCAAGCAGTTTCTTTAGCAATGGCAGGGTAGCTTGCGCTTGCGGAACAGCACCAGTCTGAATAAGTACAGGTTCGTCCGAAAGTAATAAATATTGGTGCATAGAGAGCTTTATTGGCTCCAAAACGTCTGTAAACTGATACAAGTCTTTATAAATCTCTGTCATGTAAAACACTCCTTTAATTTTGATAAGTTTATTATAGCATAAATTACTGTCATCTATATGTCAGTAATTTATGCTATAATGAAAAAAATATCTAATGAGGTGAGAGTGTGAAAATAGATAGATTGATTGCAATCATTATGGTTTTAATGGAACGGGATATGATAGGCGCTTTAGAGTTATCGCAAATGTTTGAGGTTTCATTACGAACTATATACCGTGATATTGAAGCCATAGGCAAGGCAGGAATACCTATTGTATCCTCTACCGGACCCGGTGGTGGAGTTGGAATCGTTGACTCATACAAAATGGAAAAACGTCTTTTTTCAAACTCCGACATTACTACTCTGCTAATGGGTCTTGGGCACATACAAAGTAGCCTGCCAAGCGATAATTTAGTGAATACGTTGGCGAAGGTACGTAGTGCAATTTCGGAAGAAGAATATAAGAAACTGGAGCTAAAGGCTAATCAGATTAAGATAGATATTTCACCATGGCATGGCAGTGGCGTACTTCCTCAAACTTTAGAAACTGTACGCAATGCCTTAGAGAACCAGCAAGTAATTCGTTTTCAGTATGGAACAAGAACAAACATTGAAAGTTGCCGTGATGTAGAGCCTTGCCGACTACTATTAAAGGATATGAATTGGTATTTGCAAGGTTTTTGTCGTACAAGGAAAGATTTTCGTACTTTTAAGATGTTACGTATGCGTGAGGTGCTGTTGTTGGACGAAACATTTACCCCTCACCAATTACCTATTGAGCAATTAGACAGATTTAGTTTTGAAAACGAGGTCAAAGAAACTCTAATACTACGAATTGATGATGACCTTTTGGAAGAAATGACAGTTTATTTTGGGGAAGAAAATATCGAACCGGATAAAGAGGGTTATTATATTGTTACTGCCCGTTTACCGATTGAGGAATCGACTGCCCGGATGATTATCGGCTACTGCCATCATTGTGTTTGTCTGGAACCGGATGGTATGCGAAGTCTTATTAAGGAGCTGCTTGCTAAAACAAGCTTATTGTATTTGATTTGACGTTCCAAACTTATGATATAGCATAGTAATGAAAATATAAATAATACACATTCGTCTATAGACCTCAGATGAAAAAAA
>JAVBKL010000157.1:0-4187 GCA_031554055.1 Eubacteriales bacterium
CGTTCATGCTGCGGCCTGTGTCAATGGACACACAAGACTCGCAAATGCCACAGGCTTCGCCGCCTGGAGGTGAGGTACAGTTGATTGTCCTTGCAAAGATTTTTGCCATAGAAGTTTTACCTGTTCCACGAGTACCGCAGAAGAGGTAGGCGTGTGAAATTCTTGCGGTGATAATTTGATTTTTTAGGGTTTTTACGATATGGTCTTGTCCAATGACGCCTGAAAAAAGTTTTGGACGTAGCTTTCTATATAGTGCGGTGTACGACATGGTTTCACCCGATTCTAAGTTGATTGAGATACAAAAAGCCCGACAGTTTAATCGGGCTTTAAAAGGCTTTGGGTTGTAATGATTACAGGATGAATTTATCAATTGTATTAACAAGGTTTCCGATTTCTGGCTTGCTAAGTTGAGCAGATGCACCAACAGTTAAACCTTTATGTTGCATATCTTCATTGATTAAGGAAGAGAAGATAATAACAGGAACAACGTTTAACTCACGGTCTTCTTTAATCAGTTTGGTAAGTCTGTGGCCGTCCATCTGTGGCATTTCAATATCGGTAATGACACAAGCAATCATATCAGAAATTGGTCTGCCAGAACCTTTAAGTGAAACCAAAGTATCCCAAGCTTCTTTACCGTTTGAACAGCAAATAACATTGACATAGCCAGATTTCTCAAGTGCTTCAAGAATCATTCTCTCAAGAAGTGGTGAATCCTCTGCAATCAAGATTGGTTTTGTGTTGCGGCTTCTGTGACCCATACGAGTAATCTCGGACATCTGAATGCCTGTTTGTGGGCTGATGTCAACGATGATTTTCTCAAAGTCAACAATTGTGATGAGTCGATTGTCAAAACGAGCGATACCAGTAGCCAGTCCCTCTTCGCCGCCATAAATCGCCGCATCTGGTTTTTCAATATCCGACCAAGAAATGCGGTGAATTGCTTCCACTGTGTGAACATGAAAAGCTGAACTAACTTTATTAAATTTGGTTATAATTAAGATGTCACGTTCTTCGTTTTCTGAAGGAGGCAAGCCCATGTATGCAGACAAGTTAATAACAGTCATGATGCTATCACGTGGTTTAAAAACGCCTTCTACAAAAGGATTTGAGTTGGGCATTGGGGTTACACGATTGTATTGCATTATTTCTACAACTTTAGCTACATTTATACCAAAATGTCTATTAGCAATTGTGAACTCCATGACTTCCAATTCATTTGTGCCGCTCTCGAGCAATATTTCTTTCTTTTTTACATCGGACATGTAGTAGGCCTCCCTGTGTATATTAATTTACTTATTAGATTCAAAGTGATAATGGTCTGCGACCTATGCAGATATTATACCATGAACAGGAGATTTAACAATAGGTTTTTGTAAGTTTTATAAAAAAAAAAAAATTTGCATATTGTGCTAGTTTCTTACAGTAATAGACTATGTGAACTTTTGTTTTTTGTGCGTTAAGAAACTTCGTTATTTCTTGATTTTAGGCGAAAATTATGTTAGAGTTTTAAAAAAGAAATATGTGATTGTGCCATAAGGACTATGGCGTGATAGGAGGCAATGGAATGTGTGGTTTTTGCGGATTTACGGGAACTGTTGAAAACAGCTCATCGGTTATTGAAAAGATGTCAGACCGAATTGTACACAGGGGGCCAGACTCTTCTGGGTTTTGTTGCAATGATAATATAAATATAGGTTTTAGAAGGCTTAGCCTGATTGATTTAACAGGCGGATCACAGCCGATTTATAATGAAGACAAAACAAAAGTCATTGTGCTTAACGGCGAAGTTTATAATTATGGGCCACTTAGGGAAGAGATGCTTGGGCGTGGACATATTTTTACAACAGCATCAGACACAGAAGTTTTGTTGCACTTATACGAAGAGTATGGAATAAAAATGTTGCAGATGTTGCGAGGTATGTTTGCATTTGTCATTTATGATTTTAAAACAAATGAAGTTTTTGCGGTTCGTGATTTTTTTGGAATCAAACCGTTTTATTACGTGATGATTGACGGAAACTTGGTGTTTGGTTCAGAAATAAAATCTTTTCTCGAGTACCCAAAGTTTGTGGCAGAGCTAAATGAAGATGCACTCGAAAATTATTTGACGTTCCAGTATTCTGTTCTTACCGAAACTTTTTTTAAAGGTGTGTACAAGCTTCCGCCAGGGCATTATTTAAAATATAAAATTGGCGAGCCAAATGCAAAACTCGAGATTGTGAAGTACTTCGAAATAAAATTTGAGCCTGTAGAAATCGGGCTTGAGCATACCATTCAAGCGATTGACAAAGCGGTACAAGACTCCATACAAAAACACAAAATCAGCGATGTGGAAGTGGGTTCGTTTTTATCAAGTGGCGTGGATTCAAGCTACGTGGCGTCGTGTTTCAAAGGGCAAAAGACGTTCACCGTTGGCTTTGACTACGACAAATACAATGAAATTGAATACGCCAAAACGCTTTCAAACGCCGTCGGAATCGAAAATATTAGCAAAACCATTTCAACCGACGAATACTGGGGAATCTTGCCAAAGGTGCAGTACCATATGGACGAGCCTCTGGCAGATCCATCGGCGGTTGCCCTGTACTTTGTGAGCGAACTTGCGAGCAAACACGTGAAAGCGGTTATGTCTGGCGAGGGTGCAGACGAATTTTTTGGTGGATACAATATTTACAAAGAGCCGTTGGATTTAAGAATTTTGACATCGCTACCCATGCCGATTCGTAAGTTTCTCGGCAAAATGGCAACGAAGTTTCCGTTTGCGGTCAAGGGACGTAACTTTTTCATCAGAGGTTCCAAGACAATCGAGGAGCGTTTTATCGGCAACGCAAATATCTTTTCTGTTGCCGAACGTTCGAAAATCCTGAAAAGACCGACGGGAAAGTTTTCGCCCCAAGACATAACAAAACCGTTTTACGATAAAGTTTCGGGCTACGATGACATCACAAAAATGCAGTACATCGACATACATTTTTGGCTGGTGGGAGACATTCTTCTAAAAGCCGACAAAATGAGCATGGCAAACTCGCTGGAACTTCGGGTTCCGTTTCTTGATAAAGAAGTGTTTAAAGTTGCGTCAAAAATCCCTACAAGGCTTCGCACAAACCGCCAAGAAACAAAGTATGCGTTTCGCCATGCCGCAAGAAAATACATGCCAGAGGCGGTTGCCCAAAAGAAAAAGCTCGGTTTCCCTGTGCCGATTCGGATTTGGCTAAAAGAGGACAAGTACTACAACATGGTCAAAGAGGCTTTTGTAAGTGACGCGGCAAAGAAGTATTTTAACGAGGCAGAACTTGTGAAACTGCTGGACGAACATAGACTGGGTAAGAAAGATTATAGCCGCAGAATTTGGACTGTTTATATGTTTTTGGTTTGGTATAAAGAGTTTTTCAATTAGAAAAAATACGCCCCTGAATTGGTTCATAAACTATAACCAAGCGTTTGCTTTATTGCATATGAAAAATTATCCAAATACGGTGCCAGAAAATGTAAATGTAAACATTTTGAAGCAAAGTAAAGAAAACCAAAGTAAAGAAAACCAAAGTAAAGTAAACCAAAAAAGAATTTTGTCGGCACAACCATACCGACTTGTCGTTATAAAGCAGGCAGCGTTGAGGCTCAAAAGCTTGACGTTGCCTGCATAAAAGCATATAATTAAAAAGAGGATGAGTGAGCATAAGTATATTACAATTTCACTTTTTGTCTTGTAAAAATTGTAAGAACATGGTAAAATCCTCAATACACTTCATAAAGTGTTTTGCGTGTTGAACTAGCAACCGTTATACCCAAATCATGCAATAATAACCAAGACACATTTTACGTTTTACCCACATATTATGTATAAGTTTGGAGATATTAAATTTATGATTGGCTTTCACGGTGCAAACTCCGAAAATGATGAGAAAATTAAAAAGGGCGATTGGAGCACCTCAAAAGCAAGCGACGTTATGGGGCATGGAGTTTATTTTTATTGTGGAGAAAATGAGGTTGCATCAACACAATGGGCGTATAGGTACCCGATTTACCCTGATTCACGTAAACGCCCTAAAAATACATTAATTCATGTAAAAAAGTATAATATTGATGACACTTCAATAAACTCTTATCATATAAGTGACGAAGAATTAGAGTCCATTATGGAAATACTGGATGAACCCTATCGAAATTCTTTGATTAATAAAAGT
>JAVBKL010000062.1:0-15149 GCA_031554055.1 Eubacteriales bacterium
AATGAATAATTATTTTTGCAACCTCGCAAAATATGGCGTGCATAGCATGTTTAACCGCAGTTTCTCGCTTTATAAGCAAAAAAATTGAATGGGTCTGCGTGCCTTTTCTCAAAAGGCGAACGCAGACCCTTCCGTATTGTCGAAAAAGAATTTTTACAATCTCTTATCCTCCACCCACCGGTGGGAAAAGTGCAATAATATCTTCTTCGTTTAAAACAAAATCAAGTTTTTTGTGATGCCCATTTACTAAAAAAATGGCGACTTCTTCTTTTGTAATGGCTAGTTCTTTTATTAGTGCGTGACCGTCCATACCGTCATAATGATTGATTTGGAGCACCTTGCCACGACCATCTCGAAAGGTGGCAAACAGTCGAACTTCCATATTAGTTAAGCCCTAATTTTTCGATTGTGGCTTCTGTTGGGAATGCATCAACCCAACCTCTTGCTTCGTAATATTGAGGAAGCATTTCGCCGAGTTTGCTAAGTTGTCCCTTGGAAGGCCCATTAACAATTGGTTCTTCAAGCAGACGCTTTGGTAAGGTGTCATCACCAGATTGCATTCCAGCTGCTTTGTTGTACATTCTTTCGAGGTTATAAATTCTCTCGCCCACTTCAAGGATACTTGTCACGTCGTGATTGGTTCCTGTTGCTGCATTTATCAGTGCGGCGTAGCTGTCTGCACCCAGTGCAAACGAAGTAAACAAGCACATGCCTGACGAGTCAATAACTGCTGTCAAGTCTTGGAAAATTTTTGTCCAAGTCGCTTTGTTCTCAACGGTTGTACGCTCAAGTGCTTCTGGCAAGCCTAAAACTTCTGGAGAAATCATATATCCTCTTACGTGGCAGCCGCCTCTGTTACTGGTTGCGTAGTTTAAGCCGATGCCTTGGATACCACGAGCGTCATACGCTGGCATCTCTTGTTTTTTAACGCTCATAGAAAATTCTGGGTGACCATAATGGTCGCAAAGTCTGTAAGACCCTTGTGCCATCAATTTGCCAAGAGCTGTCTCACCACGACCCATACGACGAGTCCATTCAACAATTGCTTCGCCGTTGCCCCATGTTAGAGGAACGCCTTCGCAGTCAGCTTCAGTAATAAATCCTCTTTGATACAATTCCATTGCCGAAGCGATGGTACAAGCTACTGAAATTGTGTCGTTGCCCATTTCGTTACACATATAATTTGCTTTGTTGACTGCATCTAAATCGGAAATGCCGCAGTTACTACCAAACGCCCACAATGTTTCATACTCTGGGCCGCCAACGTCCTTGCTGTTGATGTTTACAACACGTCCGCAACCAATTGGACATCTGTGGCAATAGCTGTTTTTAACAAGTCTTGTTTCTTTCAAGGTCTCGCCAGAAATGCTCTCTGCATTTTCGTCAAAGCTGCCTTGCCAGTTGTTGATTGGGTAGGAACCAATTTGATTTACGATATTCACAAGAACGGCTGTACCGTAAGTAGGAAGTCCAGTACCAGTTACACCGTTTTCTTTGATTTTTGTCATGCAAGTTGCTGTTGTTGCTTTTAGTAAATCTGGATCAGATACCGCAAAAACGCTTCGTGTTGCTGTAACGCAATTGGCCTTTAATTTTTGAGACCCAACGACTGCACCCACGCCAGAACGACCAGCTGCACGGTCACCGTCATTCATGACAGCCGCAAGCAACGACAATGTTTCTCCAGCAGGGCCAATGTTTAGCACTTGGCAACCTGTATGTTTTTCTTTCAACTTCTCTTCGCATTCTTCGGTTGCGGTGCCCCAAAGTCCGTCTGCATCTAAAATTTCGACTGCTTCATCAACGATGTTAATGTAACAAGGTTTCTCTGATTTGCCTTCTAAGATTAATGCATCAAAGCCAGCGTACTTGAGTTTTCCGCCCCATTGACCGCCCGAGTTTGAAGAAGCGATCATGCCAGTAAGCGGTGATTTTGTAACGACCATGTATCTGCCGCCTGTTGGAACTGCCGTACCAGTGAGAGGTCCTGTAATAATCACAACTTTGTTGTCTGGCGAGAATGGGTCAATGGTTGGTGATACTTCGTTCATATAGAGTTTTGTGCCAAGCCCACGTCCTCCGATAAATTTCTTTGCGAGCTCGAGGTCAAGTTCCTCTGTTTTAAAACTGTGGTTGCTCAAGTTGATGCGTAAAATTTTACCATTGTAAGATGTAGCCATAAAAAAATCCCCCTTTTATTTTTAGTTTACGGACATTCAATAAATCCTCTTGTCCAAAGACAATCTGCACACGACGGATAGTTCCCCAAGCAGTCCGCAGAAGCTGTATTTATGTAATCGCAATATTCCACGTTGTCACAATCCATGCACGAAGGGAATCTTCCGCAATAATTTTGGAAACGAAGCGAAGCGTATTCGGGATTGTTCCAAATTTCTAAAACGCTATGTTCTAAAACATTTCCAAAATACACTGCATCGACTTCTTTTTTTCTGCCAAAGACATATTCAACCCCTTTGTGTGCAAACCGATAACAAGGAGTGACATGACCACGTGCCGTAATAAACATTGTGCCGTTCTCGACAAAAGAACATTTTCTGTCTGTTTTCAGTTCGACCCGAGGAAGCTTGATGGGTAGTTGGTTCGCCGAACCGACAGGGTACCAAGAGTTTACACGCTTGCGAGTGTGTTCGTTTGAATGAAGCTTGTAAATGATTTTATCCGCATCTTCCTGATTTTGCGGCAGAAGATTGGAGATGACTAACCGAGAAAATCCAGTTTTTTTGAGTACTGGTACTAGCTGCTCGATTTCGCCAATGTTTTCGGTTGAGAGAACAAGCTGTGCGTGAATAACTGGAAGTTTTTGGTTTAGCTCTTGTTTTTTTCTGTTTAGCCTGGCAATGTTTTCGGCGAGTTGATCATACTCAAAACCACGTATGGCTCTGAATGTTTTTGCAAGTCCGTCGACAGAAACAGTAACTTTTTTATAGTGCCGAGCCATTACGTCGATGGTTTCGTCTGTCCAATAAGCGGCGTTGCTTGTCAGTTCAAGATGTAGGTGCGAAAGTTTTTTCGAGTATTCATTAAACTTGGGATGAATCGTAGGCTCGCCGATGCCGCCCATTACGACTGATTCAAGATGTTTAAGCTGTGGGAGCGATTCATAAATGCCAAGAAAAACCTCGTCGGTCATGTCAGTTGGCGAAAGTTTCCAGTTGTTTCGAAAACAACTTGTGCAGCGCAAATTACATTTTTCGGTAAGCTCGATATAGACTTTCCTCGGCAAATTATCGTATACTAACATATAAGCTATTCTCCAATCAGGCGTTAGCCCCCGGCAGACAGAAATTTTAGTCTAAAGTTGTTTAAAAACGCTTCACAATCCGAGTCGATGCCGATTACTTTTATTGTGTTTTGCTGCACGTTTAAATTTTTCAAAACAGGGTTTATGCCTGTTTCAATTTCGATTTTAATGTGTTTGTTTGAGTAGATCTGCTCGGAAACTTGTGTAAATCCGAGTTCAAGCAAATAGGAATTAATATACTTTAGTTCGACAGAGCTTTTAATGCAAAAATTTTTATTGTAGGTGAAATTTTTCGAAAACAAAAAAGAAGCCTCCTTTAATAGAAGCTCCTTTGCTATAATGGCAGGCTGTTTTCCTAAACAACCCAATGGTCGTCTTGAAACGACTCGGAGATTTATATAATAATATTATACTTTTCAGACTTCTATGTCAATAAAAACTTTGAATAATTGTTAAAAATGAGTTATTATAGTAAAGTAAAAATAAGGGGTTGAACACATGAGCCGATATGAACGAAATTTTAATAGCATCACGCAAGACGAACTGAAAACATTGCACATAAAAAGGGTTTGTGTGGTGGGTGCTGGTGGACTTGGCGGACATATTTTGGAGACGCTTGCACGCATTGGGATTTTGCGATTGACCGTCGTTGATGGCGATGTGTTTGAAATCTCAAACCTAAACAGACAGCTTTTTTCTACAGAAAAAAATCTTGGCATGAGCAAAGCCATTGCCGCAAAGAATAGAATAGAAGAAGTGAACGCAAGCGTTGCGGTTACAGCAATTTTTGAGAGAATGACCTCGGAGAACGCCGAAGAAATTTTAACAGGGCATGACATTATTATGGACGCACTTGACAATTTAAATAGTAGAGCAACATTGGTTCACGTTTGCAAAAAGCTTGGCATACCAATAGTTCATGGTGCAATCGGCGGCTGGTATGGGCAAGCGGCGGTGATTATGCCAGACTCTGATATGTTTGATGCTTTGTATGGCGACACCTGTGACGAGGATATTGACAGAACACTTGGGAATTTGCCGTTTGTGGCACAGAATATTGCGTCCATTCAGGTATGTGAAGCGATAAAAATTTTGCTCCACAAAGGGGAAACACTCAAGAATTCAATTTTGCGTATTGACCTTTTACAAAATGAGTATACAATGATAAATATTAAATAGCTGTTATTGTTTTAAGAAGGAGGACAACAAATTGGCAACAGATCCCAATAGAGTAAAGGGCGAAATTCTGGACAAAACTACTGCTCAAAGACCATCATTTAAATGGAAACTGGATTTCCCTGATTATGCAGATTATAAAAAGATGCGTCAATCGACGACGCTGCTGCTAGATTCGGACTTGAAAGTGCTTAAGTGCAAAGTATCGTTTGACCCAAACTATAAAATTATTTTTTTATCACCCACTTTTGAATATGAGCAAAATGTAGTTTATTTTTTAGTTTTTAGAGGAAAGACATTTAAAGACGTGGTGGTTGCGTTTCAAGTTTCAGAAGAGAACAAACTTGTTGCAATGGGCAAGGAAGAATCATTTAACACATTAAAAGAAACGTCTGATAGAGTAAAACAAAAAATGGGGCTTGCACCAAATAAACCCACAGAGAAACAGATTGTCTTTGGTTTTGACTTGCCAGCTAAAGTGGACGAAGCCGTTTTTATGCAGTCCGATGTGTCGTTGTTTAACGACAAGCTGCAAAGAATGCCCTGTGATGTGGAACGAGTGCCGGGAAAAAAAATTACCGTCACGATTCAATCCACAAATTTTCATCCAAACAGAAGATATTATGTAGCACTTTCGAACAGAAAATTAAAGCTTGAGTCTGTGATTTGCCTAGAAGTTGAGAGCAAAACAAGCATCAAGCATTTAAAGGGGAAAGTCGCATCGGATTTATTTAGAATCGTGAAACAAAACGCTGCGGCTTCCAAGTAAATTTATGTTATATAAAATGTGTAGTTCCACGCTCGATTATTTTTGATGAAAAAGTAATTGTGCTTGGAACTTTTTCGTCTTTAAAAATATTCATGAGGCTAGACACACAGGTACTACAAATTTCGTCGAGGCGATTGTCCATGCTTGTCAGCTCGGGCGTGCAACATTCAGAAAGATTGAAGTTGTTGTAACCCGAGACAAAAAGTTCTTGTGGAACTTGCAAGTTTAAGTCATTGGCGTACTTAATAAAACTGATGCCTAAAATGTCGTCAGAAGTGATTACGCCGTTAAAGCCAAAAGGTTCAGATTCCCCAAATAAATTTGCGAGGCAGTTTTTTATTGCCAACACTGATTTTATTTCGTATGGGATAAAAACTAAATTTTGTTCGCTTGCATCAATACCGTTGTTTTTCAGTGCGGACAAAAAGCCGTGGAGTTTTTTTACACCGCTATACGAACGAGAGTTGTAGGCGTAAAGCAATTTTGTTCGTGTGCCGTCTATAAATTTTTGTGTGATGTTATAAATGGCTTCGTAATCATCGCAAACGGTTGAAAAAACATTTTCGGCTTGTAAAACGCCGTTAAGAATCATTACAGGGATTTTTTCGGCGGCTTGGCGAATATACTCGTTGTGTGCATCATCTGATTCCACATAATTTGAACCAATCATAATGATGGCATCCACTCGCTTGGACATTAAAAGTTCAAGCGAGCTTTTTTTGTCTTCATAGGCAAAACCAGTACACACAAGGAGCGAGTCATAGCTGTTTTGTCGCAGATATTTTTCTAAGTAATTGACGGCATTGGCACGGTATGGGTCGCTTGAATCGACGCAAAGTATGCCGATTGTTTTCATTGAATCAAGCCCCAACCCACGTGCAAAAAAATTGGGCGTGTAGTTCAGTTCGTCCATTACTTTTAAGACGATTTGCCTTGTTTTTTCGCTCACCTTGGGACTACCGTTTAACACACGTGAAACGGTAGCGATGGACACACCAGCTTTTTTTGATACATCATAAATATTCATCATGTTTATCCTTCAAATCTCGTTTTATCAACCCGAAACCCTAGAGCCGGTTTGCTTACATAATACTTTTGTTTTAAAATCCAAAATAATTTTTTGCGTTGTTATAACAGATGCTCTGGATCAATTCTTTTAGCGTTTCTTTGTCGTATGGATATTCGCCGTTGTTCACAAGGCCGCCAATCAGTTCGCAAAGAATACGTCTAAAATATTCATGCCTTGTATATGATAAAAAGCTTCTCGAGTCAGTGAGCATACCCACAAAATTTCCAAGCAACGAAAGGTTGGCAAGACTTGTCATTTGATTAATCATGCCAGTCTTTGTGTCGTTAAACCACCATGCACTGCCTTGCTGAATTTTACCTCTTACTTCGTCAGACTGGAAACAGCCGATGACGGTTCCGATAATCGCATCGTCTGTTGGATTGAGCGAGAAAATAATTGTTTTTGCGAGTGCGTTTTGCTTTTGCATATGGTTTAAAAAGCTTGCCATTTGTGGTGCACAGCTTGCCCCATTGATGCAGTCAAAACCTGTGTCAAGCCCGAGCTTTTCAAACATCGCCGAGTTTACGGAACGGTTGGCACCATAGTGCAGTTCCATAACCCAACCACGCTTTGCATATTCTTTTGCCAGAAAATCCAGCACGGTAAACTTAAATGCTTGCACCTCAAGGTTGGTTAAAGTGGAACCGCCCAATTTTTTCTTAAAAATCTCATTCACATCGTCAGCCGAAAGTGTTGAATAGACCATTTCGTTTAAGCCGTGATCGGTTGCAACACAACCTCGTTCGCCGAAGTAATCAAGTCTTTTGTTCAGTGCTTCAAATAAACTTTGAAGTGAATCTATTTTTGTATCAGAAATATCAGCAAGTGTTTTTACATAATCGCAAAAAATTGCATTCTCAATATTCATTGCTTTATCAGGTCGCCAAGCAGGCAACACTTTTACATCAAAGGTTTCGTCTGCTTTGATTTTGTCATGCCATTCCAAGCTGTCGATTGGGTCGTCTGTTGTGCAAATGACTTTGACATTCGATTGTTTTATGATGTCTCGAACGCTTAAGGTTTTAAGCTTTTCGTTGCAGATTTCCCAAACCTTTGGTGCTGTTTCTTCATTTAAAACACTGTCATATCCAAAATATCTTTTAAGCTCCAAATGTGCCCAGTGAAAAAGGGGATTGCCTATAGCATTTTTTAAAGTTTTTGCCCATTCCAAAAATTTTTCATAGTCAGTCGAGTCACCTGTAATAAAGCGTTCGTTCACGCCGTTTGAACGCATGGCACGCCACTTGTAATGGTCGCCGCCAAGCCAAGCACGTGTAATGTTCTCGTATTTTTTATCCTCTGCAATTTCCCTTGGATCGATGTGGCAATGATAATCAATAATTGGCATTTTTTCCGCAAACTCGTGATAAAGTTCCCTTGCCACGTCGCTTGTAAGCAGAAAGTCCTCACTCATAAAATTTTTCATTTTCTTCCTCCTTGAGCTATATAAAATTTAATAGTATACAAAATGTAAACGGTTACATTTTTATTATAACAGCAAAATTTAATTTGTAAACGGAAAGTTCTTTGGTTTTTAAAAAAATTCCCCAAAGCCTAAGATGCAAGCTTTGGGGAATTTGAATTTTAAAAAATCCAAAACAGAGGGTTTTCAGAAATGGATAGCCCCAGTTTTTTGTGTAGATTTAGTGAAACTTCATTGCCAATTTTAATTTGTCCATAAGGCACTCGGTTGCTTGCCAAGGAATGATTAATCAAAAACCCAGAAAGTTCCTCGCCGTAGCCGTTTCCTCGAAACTCTTCGAACACTTGCAACAGCCCGATGCCACCGTCCTCGTGATAACCAACAAATCCGCAAAGATCTCCGCCTTTAAAACCGCCAAGCAATTCATTCGCTTCGAGCCGTCTTTTAATATAATCATCGTCCGAGCCTTCGTTATATTTCTCGTTTAAAAGCTCTAAATATTCTAACCCAAGCGTCTTAACAACCAAGCTTTGCTTGCACATAACAGGCTCGCTCTTTTCATACACAGCTTGCACACAGTCCATACGACTTTTCTGGGGCAACTGTTCCATGATGTAATCGGCAAGTTCTCTCTGGTGAATCAGATAGAGGTCTTGCGTACCCACAGAGTCAATCAGTTTTTTGCCAAGTTCAAACGTTTTTGTAGAAATCATGTAAGCGTTGCTCATTGGATGTTTAAAAAACACACCGTCCTCTTCTGCATAAATAAATTCGACTGTGTCACACTGAATCGGATAAATCATGGACATATGCAAAAGTGGGTCTTGCTGCAAATACGAAACTGCTTTGTTTTTCATAATACACCTCAATTTTTTCTTTGTCAGACAAGCCCCATAGCGGTTTATAAGCTACTAAATGTTCTTCAAGCTTGCAGAGCATGTCGTCCTTTGTGTCAGTGAGCGTATAGCCCGTGTAGTCCTTTGTAAAAACGGTTTCACCATCGAAAAGAATACGCAGCATATAGGGTGAAAGTTCATCGAAATCCCGAATTCGCACGGTGGGCAGCGTGGATTTTTGTTCCGCCTCCAGTCGCGCACGCACTTCTTTTACCTTCTCGGTAAACTGTTCTAAATTACTGGTTCCCACTACCTCTACTAAACTAACTCCAAATTCAAATAAAATCTTCTCGTTATTCATAGGCACAATCCCCTCGTTTTTATTGTGGACGAAGAGCAAATCATCAATTATTTCGGCGATATTTAATTGCTCGACGCCCTTTGACTGTATGATTCGGTTTACAGTGGTTAAAATCTCTAGACGGTTGCTAAGAGCAGCTTGTTCACACGACAAGGCATGGGCTTTTTCAGCAAACAACAACTGGGTGGATTCCCTTTTCGGAAAGTCTAAAATTTGCTTGACTTCTTTCAGTTTAAAACCCAAGTTTTTTAAAAGCATAATCATCTCAAGCTTGGCTTTGACAGAATCATCATATATGCGATAATTGGAGCATTCGTCACGCTTGATTTTAATAAGCCCTTGCTCTTCGTAATGCCGTAGCTGTCTTAAAGTCAGGTTGAATTGTTTTGATATTTGGCCAATTTTCAAATAAATCACCCCATAAAGAGATTGTAAACCATAACATAGTGTGAGTGTCAATCCCTATTTAAAAATAATGGAGAATTTTATAGCAGAACCCTTTGTATCACAGGTGGGCTGGCTACAAAAAGGACTGTCTCGCTTTTTTTCTTAGGGAGACAGTCTCTTTTAATTTATTACCTAGTTTTATATTTTAAAATGGAACGCTCAAGCGTCTGCGACTGCACAGATAAATCTTGTGAAAGCTTGGAAGAACGTTCTGCTGTGGTGTTATTGCTCTTAACAACGTTAGAAATAATGTGCATATCGTCATTGATTTCGCTAACAACCCCAGCCTGTGCTCTTGAAGTTGCTGTAATATCGGACATGATTTTGGAAACGGAATTTACGTTTTCAATGATATTCGCTAGGGAATCAGCTGTTTCTTTTGCAATGATTGTTCCACCGTTTACTCGGCTGACAGATGTCTCAATCAAAATGGTTGTTTCGCTTGCAGCAACTTGGCTTCTGGTTGCAAGGCTACGCACTTCTTCGGCAACAACAGCAAAGCCTTTGCCGTGTTCGCCGGCTCTTGCAGCTTCGACTGCGGCGTTAAGTGCAAGCAAGTTGGTCTGGAAAGAAATATCTTCAATGACCTTAATAATTTTTCCAATGTTCTCGGACGAGTTTTTGATTGTATCCATAGACTCGAGCATGGTTTTCATTTGCTCGTTACTGGAAGCAACGTTTTTAATTGATTTTTCGGAAAGTTCGTCAGCGTGTGCGGTGCTTTTTGAATTGCTTTCTGTCTGTGTTGTAATCATCTCAATTGAGTTTGAAAGCTTTTGCACAGAATCATTTTGCAAAGCGGCACCTTGTTGCAAGTTGGAACTTAAATCAGAAACTTCATTGGCAACCAAGCTAACCATTTGCGAGCCTTGTCGCACTTCAATCAAGAAATCGTTTTGCATTTGGATAATGTCGTTGATGGACTTCTTAATCTCGTTAAACTGTCCTAAAAATTCTTTTTCAATACGAACACTCAAATCATAGTTGGATACAGATTGGAGCTTCGCACTGATCTCTGTGATGTAAGACGAAATTTGCTCGGCCATAGTGTTCACGTCGTCTTTCATCGCTTTAAAGTCGCCCTTGTAATTGCCGGTCATACGATGTGATAAGTCGCCGTGAGTCATTTGGATCAGGAGCTCGGTTGTTTCGTTAAGTGGGGTGGCAATGGAGTTCATTAACGCGTTCATGTTGTCAACGATGGATTTCCAGTCACCTGAAAAGTCTCTTGTGTTGGCTCTTGATTTTAAGTCGCCGTCAGAAGCTTTAATGGCAAGCTCGTTAACTTCTTTTGTGATGCTATTTAAGTTGTTGCGAAGTCTGTCAATGGACGTGTTGGCAATTGCCATTTTGCCTTTGTGCTTTCTAACATTTGGGGTAAAGTCGCCGTTTGAGTAAGATGTCAAAACGCCTAAGAGTTCTTGTGTGTCTGTTGCGTACATCCCTACGGTTTTGTTCATGCCCGAAACGATTTCAAGGAACGCACCTTTGTATTTTGACTCATCAACTTTTGCGTCATAATTGCCTTCTTGTTGTTCAGCGGACATGGTACGCATATCGTCAATGAGGTCGTTAAGCGTGGAGAAAACTTCATTAAATCGGTGGTAAAGTAAACTGATGGTGCCGGCCTCAATGGAGTTCTCTCTTGTATTAAATGAAATAACGCCGTTTGACAAATTTTCAATTGCATTTGTAATTCTGCTTAAAGACAATTTAAGTAAAGATGCCGTTCTTCTGAATACGAAAAGGGAAGTCGCAATAATCAAAAGGGCAAAGCCAACAAATTGCAAAGCAATTCCTTTTATAACAGGGGTATCAACAATTTTTTTAGGGGTCATAATATACAAATACCAGCCAATATCGCCCACTGGTGCAATGTTTGCATAGCGTTTTACGCCGTCATAGTCCTCGATACTCAAAGCTTTGCCGTTGTCAATTTTTGAGGCAATCCCATTGTAAGCTGCGATGTCACCAATGTTTGTTTGCTTATCTGCATTTGGTGAAAATTCTGCATTTGGGTGAGCGATGATTCCGCCTTGTGAATCAACTAAGAATGCATAAGCTCCTTTAGGAATGTCTAACTGTCCGATTGCATCAATCAATTTTGAAATCGTCATATCGCTCGAAACTACGGCGTCCAATCCGTTTACAATACCTGTATATTTGGCTACCGTAACAACCATAGCGTCAAATGACGGCTCGTAATAAGGTGTGGAAACATAAAATCCCTCTTTGTTTTGCATGGCAGCCTTATACCATGCGCCTTCATTTGCTTTCCAACTTGGGTCAACAGGTAGTGGGTTTCCAAATAATGCAGAGCCATCTGCAAAGCCGATGTACACGTCAATTAGTTCAGGTTTTGCTGCAAGCTGACCAATTAACATATTTTGGATAATAGGCTGCTCTTGTACTTCAACAGCCATTTCGGACATGGAGTCAACCATTGATTGAGTGATTCTAATCTGTGATAAAACGCTTTCGGCACCGACTTGAGTTGTCGCTTGTACTTTTCCAAGTGTTTCAGACATAATCGTCTGATTACTTATGACGTAACTGAAAATCAATACAAAGACCAGTCCGACCAAACTAAACAATGCCATGCTAATGCCCAATCTTTGTTCCATGCTTTTTCTCTTAACTTTTTTTGTGTTCGCTGACATGGTTGCCCTCCCTATTTTTTGTATTGCTATTATACCAAACAAATATTTTTATGGCTACTAAAATTTAAAAATTTCAAAATTTGTACACGAAGAAAGAGCAAAGCATGTTATAATCTAAACACAACACCAAAGGAGAAGTTGCTTATATTTATGAAACTTTGGGTGATAATAAAATTAAGGTTACGCTTGAAATGGAGGGCGACTGCATTTGAAATTTTGTAAGTAACAGCCACGCTTCTCATGTAGCGGGTATCGCTTCGGGCAATGGACTACGCTCAAACGGCTTGTACCGTGGAGTGGCACCGGGCAGCCATATCATTGCTTGCAAGGTGCTCGATGAAAAAGGGCGGGGCAATGCCGCAGAAGTTTTAGCGGGGCTTCAATGGGTGATTGATAACCGAAAGCAATACAATATAAGGATTGTAAATTTGTCCGTGGGCACCATGGATATTGGCGACAAAGATCCTCTGGTTAAAGCAGTTGAAGCCGTGTGGGATTTAGGCATATGCGTTGTGATTGCGGCTGGGAATAATGGGCCTGACGCTGGGAGCATAACCTCTCCTGGCATCAGCCGAAAAGTGATTACGGTGGGTGCATCGGACGATGGAAATTCTGTTGAGATATGGGGAAGCACTTTGCAAAATTATTCGGGCAGAGGGCCAACCTCGGAATGTATTATAAAGCCCGATGTTCTTGCACCTGGGGCGGACAGTTGTGCAGGTCGTGGATGAGTGGATCTCCATTATGACCAATAAATACACCCTTATTTAATTGCAAAACAAGATAAAGTGTGTTATCTTTATTTTATTGCAATAAACAGAAATGCTTGGCAAGTGAATATAGGGGGAATTTTTATGATGCGTGCTTTGTTTACTGGTGTATCGGGACTTAGAGTCCACCAAACAAAGATGGACGTTATTGGAAATAATATAGCGAATGTGAATACGCTTGGCTTTAAATCAAGCCGTGCGACATTTGAAGAAGTGTTTAGCCAAAAAATAAGTGGGGCAAGTGCAGCAAACGAAGCGGCAAACCGTGGCGGAATCAATCCGTTACAGGTGGGGCTTGGCGTAAACCTTGCTTCCATAGATAGAAAAATGACGCAAGGTGCAGCACAAAGAACGGACAACCCACTTGATGCAATGATTCAAGGCGACGGATTTTTTGTTGTTGGAGATACTTCTGGACAGTACCTAACTCGTGCGGGAAATTTCAAGTTTGATGCATCTGGAAACTTGAATTTGAACGGAATGAAAGTGTATGGTTGGGACGCAAAATTAAATGAAGCAACCAAGGAATATGAAATAGATAAAAAAGCGGTGACGCCAATTACTATAAAGGAAGAGAATGAGTACATGGAACCAGAACCAACGACACAAGTTAACTTTTCGGGTAACTTGCAAACGTCGGTTGATGGGCTTAAAGGTGTCGAGAGAGACATGACTTTCTATGATTCTTTAGGCAATGATTATTCGCTACCTGTTGTATTCAAGTATGACAAAGAGGGCATGGAACCACCAGGGCCGAGAAGCGATTGGAGTTATAGCATTAAAAGAGATAACACAGGTAACACTGTTGCCTATATGAATGGCGACAGAAAAAAACCTGTTCAATTGAATTTTTCGGCCACACAAGGAGATACAACAAACTGGGAGCCACTCGGATGGATTTCATTTAACACAAAAGGAACCATGATGGGGCTTGGCGTTGGCGAAGGCGCCTTGATGCCACCAGCGGGTGCACCAGAAGCACGCACACAAGTTGAGCTGTTCGTGAATGTACTGGAAGGCTCACCGCTAACTCCAAATGCAACGATTGGCAAAGGCGGAACAGGTTCAATCGTTTTAGACTTTACAGGTTTAACACAGTTTGAAAACGAAGTCACATCGGCAAAACCGACCACCGTGGATGGAAACATACCGGGGCGATTGCAAGATATAAGCTTTGATAACACGGGAAGACTTGTTGGCAGGTATTCGAATAGCCAAACAAAGCCGATAGGACAGATAGCCTTGGCAGAAGTTAAAAACCCAGCTGGGCTTGAAAGCATTGGGGATGGTCTCTTCGCTGCAACGTCTAACTCGGGTACGTTTGACGGAGTCGGCATACAAGGAAACATTATTACGGGTGCACTAGAAATGTCAAACGTTGACCTTGGTTCGGAGTTTACAGAAATGATAACAACCCAAAGAGGCTATCAGGCAAACTCTAAAACAATTACAACCGCTGACGATATGTTACAAGAAGCGGTGCAGTTAAAACGTTAGTATCCACTATAAAGTAAAAGCAGTAGAGCATCGGGTCAACCGAATTTCTACTGCTTTTTTGTATTATAACGGATTCACAAGTTGCAACAGTTTCCTTGTCGTGTTTGCATTGCGAATGGTGACGCTTGCGTAGGCAGAAGAACTCACGACCTTTGACCACCTTGTTTTTGAAAATGTACGAACTGGGGCAGACCAAAAAATAACTTGCCCATAAGAGGCAATGTTCTCGTATTCAGGTTTAATGTCGCTGTTTTGCTCAACAAGAACCTTGGCATCTACAGGCTTAATGACAAAAATTGCATTGTGTGATGATTCACTGTCGTTGCCCCACCACGTGGGAACATTTTCCATTGCCGCAGATAAATCTTTTGCGGAGATCACACATACTGAGATATTCAACTGGAATACATCAGAAATGACACGCCGACACTGCGATTGTAAATCTTCTTCGTCAACTTCCTCGCATGAAAAAATAATGTTCCCACTGTTAATGTAAGTTACCACATCCAAGAAACCTATTTCCTCAAAAGATTTTTTTAACAATGGCATGGATACTTTATTGTTGCCGCCCACATTTACCCCACGTAATAACGCAATATATCTTTCCATTCGTTCCCTCCTCGAATACATGACTTTAGTTTACCATTTATAGGTAATAAGTATCAACTACCCCGACATATATTAATTCATTAGGCTAAAACTTGTATACGAGGTGATGCAAAATGGAAAACCCAAAACCAAGCACAAATCTTATCAATAGCTACCAAGTAACCATGAAGCACGGCGACAAAAACTTGGTTGATTGCATGAAAAATATTATCAAACGCAGTTGCAAAATAAATTAAAACGGGGTGGACGTGCATATGTTTAAGGTGGGTG
>JAVBKL010000043.1:0-36032 GCA_031554055.1 Eubacteriales bacterium
GTTCTCCGCCGCTTTGGTATCCAACTTGTTGACTTTACAATCCCTGGATTCGCTGTTATCCTTGGTCGTGCAAAAGACAACAAAACCGCTGTTGAAATCATTCGTAACTTGCAAGGCAAAGGCCTCATGCTCATGCTTGCAAACGAAATTATTGAGCAGCTTCTTGATGAAGGCATCAAACTCGGTATCGACTATATCGCATTCCCTCTTGGTAACTTCACACAAGTTATCCACGTTGTAAACTATGCACTTCGTGCTGGTCTCGCATTCGGTGGCGTACCTGGTGGCGAACTCGAGAAACATCTTGACTACCAAAAGAAACGTGTTCGTGCATTCGTTCTTGCACTCGGCAACCAAGACGACGTTCGTATTGCAGCAGAATTTGGTGCTCTCTACTTAGGGCCCCCTACTATCACAGACCAACCGCTTGAGGAAGAAATCCCTGATATGTATATGTCAGAGCCAGATCCTAAAAAGATGGTTGCACTCGGACTTGAGCTTCGTGGCATCAAAGTTACAACACTTGATGTTGATGTGCCAATCCTTATGGGTCCTGCTTTTGAAGGCGAGAGTATCCGTAGAAAAGATATGCAAGTGGAGTTCGGCGGAACACATTCCCCAGCTTTTGAGTGGGTAACCATGGTTGACGCAGAACACATTGAAGACGGAAAAGTTACAATTATCGGCAATGACATCGACAATGCAGAAGTTGGATCGGCTATGCCACTCGGCGTTGTTGTTAAAATTTATGGACGCAAAATGCAAACAGACTTCGAGAGCGTTCTCGAGAGACGTTTGCACGACATCATGAACTTTGGCGAGGGCTTATGGCACTCAGCACAAAGAGACTTGGTTTGGATGCGTGTAAGCAAAACCGCTTATGATTTAGGCTTTAGGCTGAAACATTACGGCGAAATCTTAATTGCAAAATTAAAACTCGATTTCCCAGCAATCGTGGATCGTGTTGAAGTGGAACTGATTACTGACCAAGCAGAAGTTGAAAAACGTATCGTGGACGCTCGTGGCGTTTATAACGCTCGTGACGAACGTATGCGTGGACTTACTGACGAAAAATGTGACCAATTCTACTCCTGTAAACTTTGTCAATCATTTGCTCCTAGCCACTTATGCGTGGTTACGCCTGAGCGTGTTGGACTTTGCGGTGCTGTTAACTGGTTGGACGCTCGTGCTTCTTTCGAAATTGATCCGAATGGACCAAACACTGCAATTGAACGTGGTGAGCCAATCGACGCAACAAAAGGTATTTACAAGAGCGTTAACGATTATATTTACACAACAAGCAATAAACAACTTGAAGAAGTTGCTCTCTACAGCTTCATGGAACTTCCTATGACTTCTTGCGGTTGCTTTGAAGCGATTATCGCTCTCTTCCCAGAAGCAAACGGCGTTATGATTACCACTCGTGAGTTCGGCGGACTTACTCCTTGCGGAATGTCCTTCTCCACTCTCGCTGGCTCTGTAGGTGGCGGTGCTCAAACTCCTGGTTTTATGGGCGTTGGTCGTCGTTACATCACAAGCCGTAAATTTATCTCCGGTGACGGCGGTCTTGGCCGTATCTGCTGGATGCCTAAAGAACTCAAAGAGTTCCTCGGCAAAGACTTGGTTGATCGTGCCATCGAAGACGGCCTTGGTGCTGACTTTGTTGACAAAATCGCTGATGAGGACGTTGGCTTTGAGCCAGATGTAGTTATGGAATTCCTTGAGAGAGTTGGACACCCTGCTCTTGCTATGGATAGTATTGTATAATTTGAATAGAGTTTAAATACAAGAACCGCCGAATCAGTTGTGAACTTCAGACTGGCTCGGCGGTTTTTATTCATGACTTGTGCCACTTCTTTGGCGAATCAACGCACAAATACAGTATGCTGACTTCTTAACCATGTATTGATTTCTAAGCTTCATGCAATCATCACGAAATGCATTCAATATATAATTCACCTCATCAGCTTCGGCAAGCAAAGACTTAAGCAATTGCTTTTCACTTTCAGCCCAAAATTCATCATGGTTATGGCAAGGCAAAGCGAATATTAATCGTATCGGCTTTCCTAATTGCTTTTTGATAGAATTGCTGACGCTGCGATAAGGTCAAACCCCATTGCTCCACCGGAAATAAAGTCTGTAACGCCTTGAGCAATGAGGTTTTCAATCTCATGATCAAGGCGTTTTATTATATAATTGATTTTGTACTGCGGTAATTTTCTATGTCCTGTGAAACAACAGTTTTTTTCTTTCATATATTTTCACTCCTTATTTGGCTAACGTGTAAATGATATCATTTTTTACAAAATTACGCAACAGCGTATACGCATTGGCAAATATTTGGATATGATTTGTTTGGGGTGAACTTATATGGGAGTAAAAAATGCTGTAACCGACAGAATAAAATACTTGTGTGACGAGAAAAAAATTAAAGTCAATGCTGTGGCTAATCAGGCGGGAATTACAGCTTCAACGCTATATAGCATCCTTGACGAAAGCCGTAAAGACATCGGCATCATTGCAATAAAGCAAATATGTGATGGACTGGGTATAACGCTCGGGGAATTTTTTAATACAAAAGAGTTTGACGAACTTGAACAAGAAATTAAATAATACAAAACAAGTAGTCTTGAAATTCATATTTAGGAGGTGGAGCATGAAAGTATTCCGTCTAAGCTATAACGATGAGCATTGGATAAAAACGATTGACTATGCAAAAAATTCATCTTGGGAAGCTGGCAAACACCTTGCAGAATTGATGGAGAACAATCAATTTTCTGATTGGGAGTCTGTCTTTATTGCCATGCAAAATGAAGAAATATTGGGATATTGTACTTTCCTGAAAGAAGATTATTTTCCTCAAAATAGATATTCACCTTGGATTAGCACAATTTTTGTTGATGAAAAAGCTCGGGGCAATAGAATTAGTCAACAGATGATAGAAGAAGTAATCGAATATGCAAAGCAAAATGGTTTTGAGAAAGTCTATCTACCCTCAGACATAAAGGGATTTTATGAGAAGTACGACTTTCGTCCTATCGATACATTAAAAAATTATGGCGGAGATATGGACACTGTTTTCATTAGGGAAATATAGATATGGATGGGAGATTGACATGAAAAAACAAGAACTTGCAACAGGCATTGTACATTACGTATTTGATGCAGAGCCTGGCAAATATTTTGCGTCCAGTGTAACAGCGATTGTGAGTGGAAATAAAGCCATTCTAATCGATGCCGCTTATGATTTTCAGATTCCAAAGATTCTTGAGGATTTAACAAGCAATCACATCGAAATTGAAAACATAATTATCACGCACTTTCATGATGACCATATGCAAGGGCTAAAAGTTCTACCCAAAGTTCCTGTTTATGGAAGCCGTTATTTTCAAGACACACTCGACAAATGGACCAAAAAAGAAGAACACATCTTTTTTACGCCTTCTTTTGTTGTGTATGAACCTTTAACACTTTCGTTTGGAGAGCACACTCTTACTTTGATTCCGTTCCCCGGACATTCCTTGTGTGGGTTGCTTGTGAATATTGATAACAAATTTATTCATATTGCCGACGAGTTGATGTTTTCACCTGACGGCGTACCGTTGTTGCCTATTTCCGATGGAAAAGATATGCAAAGGCACATTGACTCGCTTCATAGACTTGAAAATTATGGTGACTTTACCTTGATTCCCTCGCATGGTTCTGTTTTTAGCGCCGAAAATTTGGACGACGAAATCAAGAACAGAATCACTTATTTGAATGCAGTACTTGAAAGCAAGGGTACTATCAACTATGAAGATGCCACAAAGGACTGCACTTGTACATTTTTGCATAGTGAATGGCATAGAGGAAATTGTGTTTCTATCTGAAATATTAGAACCGCCAAAACAATTGTATAAACAACTGTTCGGGCGGTTCTTTTTCTTAGCTCAAACCCACAAACCTACTTACCCGCCTGTGGCTTCACTTCTTTTTTGATAATCTTCTCTGGTGTTATATACTTCAACAACACATCGTGCAAACTCCGCAAATCAATCGGCTTGGATACATAGTCATTCATGCCGGCTTTGAGGTACAAGTCTTTTACGCCCATGATTGCGTTGGCAGTCAAAGCAATGATTGGAATGCTTTCATATCGCCCGCCCATGGCACGAATCATTTTTGTTGCGTCAATGCCGTCGATACCCGGCATCATGTGATCCATAAAGACGAGGTCGAAGTTATGCTGCTGGATTTTATCTATTGCTTCTTGTCCACCAGATGCTGTAACCACTTTAATTTTGTAGCGGCTTAATAGCCCCTGTCCAACTAACAGGTTGACCGAGTTATCATCAACCAAAAGCACGTGAACATTTTCGGTTTCAAACTCGCCAAGAAGCGACTCTTTCTCTTTGTTATAGACGTCTGCGTTTCTCTCACCCAAGAAGAAGTTTAATAAACTAGACGTGAGCAGTGGCTTGTTTAAAACCCAAGGTTTTAAGTCGGAATGCTCAATTCTTTCGTGCATATTTTTTGTCATAACAAACTGTGGAAGTTGCTCCGCCGTTTTAGTTTTACAAAACTCCGCCACAATTTCGTGAGCAGTTTTTTCAAACAAGACATGCGTATGGGTCGTTTCACTAAGTTTTGCTTGGAACTCGTCAAGCTCATGGTAAACCTCGAAGTGTACGCCAATGTCTTGCAATATTTCATTCAAAGCCTGACAGTGATAGATGTTTGGTTCAAAACAAAGCATCGTGAAATCTTTTGGGTTTGGCAAACGTATTGTTCGTTCCGCACTGTGTCCCTCGCAAATGATGTAGAATGCAAAGGTAGTGCCTTTGCCATACTCGCTCGTTACCTGAATTTCTCCACCCATCAGTTCAACCAGCCTACGGCTAATGGCAAGCCCAAGCCCTGTGCCAACGATGTTGCGGTTCTTTTTTGTGTCGAGTTGTTCAAATTCGCCGAACAGTCGACCCAAGTCTTCTTCTTTGATGCCAATTCCTGTGTCTCTGATCTTGAAATTTAATTTCAGCTTTCCACTTTCCAAAGTTTCTGGCACGCAGCTCAAAGAAATATGCCCTTTATTCGTAAATTTGACCGAATTGTTTAAGAGATTGAGCAGCACTTGTTTTAAACGCAACTCGTCACTGTTAATCATTGGTGGCACGTCTTTTGAAATTGTAACCGTAAATGTATTTTGTGTGGAGTGTGCTTTGATTCCCACAATGTTGGTGGTGTCACTGATTAAGGAAGAAAAGTCGAACGGCACATTGATAATTTCCATTTTGTGTGCATCTATTTTCGAGAAATCCAAAATGTCGTTGATGATTTTTAGCAGTGATTGTGATGCATTTTTAATGGCCAACGCATAGTCAATCTGTTCTCGGTTAAGCTCTGTTAGCATTAAAAGATCTGTCATTCCTGTTATGGCGTTCATCGGTGTTCTGATTTCATGGCTCATGTTTGCTAAGAAATCACTCTTGGCACGAGCCGCCACTTCGGCTTCATTTTTTGCCGTCATGATCGGGGTAATGTCATACCACTCAAAGAAGCGGCTTACTTCGTCTTTTTGCATCGGCGACGAACGCATCATGAACCACTGCTTTTCGCCGTCAATTGTTGTTTCAAAACTTTTGGCAACCGTTTGGTCTGACTCCATGAGTTCTTGGAACAAAACAATTAACTCGCCTGAGGTGAATAAATCGAGTAACGGAACTTTGGTTGCATACTCACGAGACGGAATGTTGAGCCAATTGGTAAGCGAATGACTTACGTAATCCACTCTTGCGTCTTCGTCGATAACAACCATAAAACTCGGGGTGGTCTCCATAATAACTTCAAAAGTTTTACTTTTGCGTTCTGCCTCTTTCGACTGCCAAACCCAAAATATACAAATCCAATACGCAATGATGTTTCCCAAGTTAAATACCAGATACTGCATCACTTGATCTACAATATTTGCACTGCTATCCATCAAGTTTATGTGAAAAACAAACATAATAACGGCGATTAAAATATTGGTTAGTCCAAAGAAAATCAACAAACCTTTGCCACTGTTGTAAATTAACGAGATATATGTACAGCACGCCGCAATCAAAAAGTACATTTTGTCGCCGCCTGTCGTGAGCGCCACCGATGTTTCGCAAAGCATCAGCACGAATGGCACGCACCAAGAAACAATGTCCACATCAATCTTAAAGCGATTTAAAGCCATTACAGTGCAAACAGCGATGGTGCCAAAAATAACACGCATTACCCAGTAAATGCCGTCCACAAAAAAATAACCGTGTATAATGCTGGCAATAACAAATAACCAGACAACAACAGCTGCAGAGATTTCTGCATTGCGGTTATGCCTCTTAATGCCCTTTTTTTTAGTTTCAAATGTTGTCATGTAAACCCTCCTAGCAATGGGG
The DNA here is from genome assembly GCA_031554055.1 of Eubacteriales bacterium. Taxonomy (GTDB): domain Bacteria; phylum Bacillota; class Clostridia; order Lachnospirales; family JAVBKL01; genus JAVBKL01. Next base: position 6,402 of record JAVBKL010000043.1, read on the forward strand.
GAAGCGTGTGTTACGCTCGCAACCTCGGTATTTTTTCTATGTCTATACCACGTGGGCAAACAAAATCAATGCCATAGGGAATAATCTCATAGTCAACAGAGGTGCTGTAAAACATCTCCCCATCAATTGAAATGCTCATAACCGAGTCTGACGACACGGTTAAATTTGTCATATCAAAATAAGGAGTTGTGTCTGTTAATTTTTTGTGGTTGCCGCTTAAATACTGGTTGGAAGTCGAAATCACTTTTAAAGCGGACATTTTTTTTGTCAGATAAAAATCGAAGTTTGAACTGTTTGGGTGTGCATGCGGTGCTGGCGTAAATGTTCTGCCATAGCACGGTGAATTAGCAATCAACAGCGAAGTAATTTCTGTGGATTCGTTTATCGTCGCAGACATGATTTTGTATTTTTGTTGGCTTTCCGCATTTTTTTTTGCGTGCCACCACGCACTCATTATATAACACAAATCTGCATTTAGTTTTGTTTTTTGCATGAGGTCAGGAACCGCTTTGGTGCTTTCAGACTCAAGACCTATGGTAGAAAACGAAATGGCGTAGTGTGTGCCACAACGTATCAGGTCAATTGGTGTGGTGTCCGAAAAAACCATGTTTTTCAGGGACAAAAACAAATGCTTTTTGTCGTCACCAAAATACCGAATAAAGGAGTTGCTATACCCCAGTGGGTAGCACGCAATTTGCACATTTGGCATACCAACCGCACCGTTTATAACTTCAAACAGTGTACCTGTTCCCCCGACAGCGTAAATTCTGACAAGTTCTTTTTCCTGCAACAAGTAGCGATGCACAAAACCAACCGCATCACGACACCAGCGAGTCACATGAATTTGGTACTCAATATTTTGGTAACTCTCAAAAAAACTATCTATTTTGTTGACAATCTCTTTTACCTGTCCCTTTGTGTGTCTAGCAAAAGGGTTCACGATAAACAAATGCTTCATACGTCACCGCCAAATCAATTCGGGATATATTGCCTTACTTTAAAAATAATGTTTTCTCTTACAATGGGCTTCACGATGAAATCGGAAGCACCCACGCTGATTGCTTCGTATAAATATTTCTTTGTTGCGTTGCCTGTTAAAAACACAATCGGTACTTTTGCGTACTGCGGTCTTGATTTGATAATGGTTGCTAGTTCCAGTCCGTTCATATTCGGCATTTCAATATCCAAAATAAACATACGGATGTCGTGCTTATCTAAAACACGAACAGCCGCTTCGCCAGAGGGCACACAAAAAATATGATACTCGTCTTTTAGCACATCGGAGAGCACTGTTAAAATTTCTGGTCGATCATCCACAGCCAAAACTTTCTTCTTGCCGGTTACCAATGATGCTTTGTTGCCAAGCGTTTTCAATGCTAGTTCGTCTATCATGCTCTGTACGACAGCAAGTGCTTCATCTCGGTTAAACGATTTTAAAAACGACTTAATTTGCGACGTTTTATCAAAACACGCAATGCCTCGTATCACCTCAATCATTTCAAAAGCCCTTGCATATTCGGCATTGTCAATTAAATATTTGATGGCAGATAAATCAGAAATGATGGCGGCATTGGCTGCCGCTTCACTCGGCGCCAGCTCATTCGAGTCTAAGGACGTGCTAAGCATCGCTTTTTGCGTAGCGATAGAAAGCGACAACAGCTCCGACGCAAACCGTTCAAGCAACGCTTCACACTTACTTCTGTTGCCTTGCTTGACGTGATCCATGATTCGGTCAAGGTCAATCATTAATTTTCTGGCATAAACAGCGGATAACATGGTTTGCGTATCATTTAAGTGAGCCATCAGCAGATCTCTGTTGTCCTGTGCAAACGTTTCTAGCAACTGTGTTGAAACAGATTGTGCCACGTCAATTAAATGAGCCATATTGTTTGTAACTTCTTCAATTTTCATAATAGAAATATCATTGGGTAGCAAAACCCCTGGTATGGTGTTGAGATGTTTGATACCAAAATCTTTTACATTCATGACAAAAGCCCCTTCAATGATAAAATATGTGTGCAAGCAGCATCACAGTCAAACTCCTCAAGAGCACTTAATATCTGCTTGATTTGCGTGTCTGCATCTTCACCAAAAGAAAATTCCAAAACTGTTTTCAGATGCTTCTGTGCTAGCTCGCTGTCGAAATCTTCTGCTGCACTTTCAACCTCTGCAAGCACAGTTAACAACTGTTCGTTGTCGCCAAGTGGTTTCGAATCGCTGTTGTCCTTTGGTATAATGGCGTTCAAGTCGTTGCTAAATGTGGTGGCGTTCTCCAAAAACTGCGGAAAATGATTTTGACAGAATGCCAAATCACTTTCTTTTGCTGCGTGCTCAAGCTTTTCTGCAAGCTCCCCTAGTTTCTTTACATGAATGTTGCGGAAGGTTCCTTTTAAGCCGTGAATCTGTGTCGCAAAATTCAGTAAATCCTCGTCTTCGAGCAATTGCTTCACATAGGTGAGTGTCTCTGGCAAAAGCCTTGCCGTTAATTTAAGTGACTTGCTCACAATGTCCGTCATGCCAGAAAGTGCTTCCACAGCACCATCAATATCCATTCCGTCAATTGTTTTTGCAATATTTAGTAGCGGGTCATCATACAGGGTTTCCTGTGGTTCCTGTGAACTTTCAGGCTCAACGACTGCGTCTTGCATATTCATGTATTCGTCAGTGAATTGGTCATCCTCTTTTTTTGAAAAATCTTGTTTGGCAAACCATTCAGACAAAATCTCGTGAACATGAAGCAGTGCCAACTCTGTGGTGCCATACATCGGTTGGTTTTTATCGGTATTCTCGAGCAATATGTAGCCTGCAAGTTCTTTGTTTCTTTCAAACGTGAGAGCACATACTGATACAACCTCTTGATCAAAGAAAGTGAGCTTGTTGTGTGCCAAAGAAAATGTATTAAAAAACGTGAGCCTACGATCCTGTATCATCGGATAAAGCAGCGGATGATAATAAAATTCTCGCATAGTTTCGGCTTCCATTGGTTTTTTGTCCATCATAACAACCATACGCACTTTGTTCCAATGAAATTCCTCTTGCAAGGCATTGCATATGCCAGCAAATATAGTTTCATTGTCTTTTGCCGTTTTAATCACATCGGCAAGCGAAATATCTATGGACTGGTTCAACTGATACTGCTCTTGCATAATTCTATAAATCTGAAACTGCTCAACCATTCTGCGTACGGTTCTGGATAAAGCGTCAATCTCTTTAATTGCATTATCCGTAACAGGAATTTCCGTCTCCAAAAGCCCATACGAAATCGCATCTGCCGCTTTTGTAATGGTGTTGATCGGTCTGGTTACTTGCCCAACAACATGAGACAACAGCAACGTAAGGATCAAAAGAACAATTGCAAAACAAACACCTAATATAACTAGCATCGTGAGCGTGTTCCCCAAAACAATTTGTTCTGCCAAAGCAACGTGCAAAAACAAAGTAGTGTCAACAAGTGGTGTCTCGATTGGTCTAAAGTATGAAAAAGCGTTCGTATTTAAAAATGGGTTAAATTCATTATGTAAAAAGATTGGTTCGCCTTTCAGCATAGCAAGCTTAATGTTATACGCATTCACAAAACGCAGCGATGCTAAATCTTGATTGAGAAACTGTGGGTCTTGGGAAAAAAACACTCGCCCATCAGGATAAAATATACTGACACTGGTTTCGTTGTACCCAAGCATAGACTCAATGCCGTTTGACAGTTTCATAATGCCAACTACATCTGCCCCAACACAACCAATTACTTTTCCGTCACGATAAATCGGGCTGACAATTGACAGTGTGTACCGAGGTTGTTGTTCCACTTTATAATCATAGGCTACGGACACTCCGTTTTCAATATCTACTCTGGACTTGCCTGTGTCCCTAGGTTCTGTATACCAAATACATTCTGCTGGATTGTCGAGAATCGTTTCGTCCATGTCTGGCACAACTGTCGCCTTACCATCCACCATGACATAGGACATGATATAACGTCCAGACGGTGCCCCTGCGTAGTCCGCTTTGTGTTCTGCATCTCGTCCATCGAACGCATTTGGCTCAAATGCTACCCATGCATTATAAACATTGTCGTTTATAAACATCGCTTGCACAGCCCCGTTAGATTTTTCCCGAGAATTAAGTGCAGCGTAATCTATATTCTCAATCAACTTTGCCGTCAATGTAACTACATTGTGAGCGTTTTCGAGTTTTCCAATAATTTGCGATACATTAATCTCTGCAATGCTCTCAATTTCCATTGCACCTCGCTCAACACGATTGTCATATACTTTTTGAAACAGATAAATTGACGAGATTAACATGAATATAAGAGCCGGTATCATGACAGCAACAAGTATCTTTCGTTTTATTGAAGTTTTTATTCCAATCACCCCATTTGTACGTTTCTGACATTATACAATAGAACTGTGCTTTTTGAAATAGCAATCGTTCCTTTTCTTGAGATTTAAGACGAAACATGATATATTGGAAGCCAAGGAAAATGTTCATGGTAGTGAAAAGAATAGCGAGAGGGGTAGCTGTCATGAAACGCAAGTCCTTATCTATTTTTCTTATTATTTCTATGCTGCTATTACAAACCGTTTATGCGGCTTCAGTTTCTTGGCCGCTATATTTCCCTTGCTTGCCCTACATACCCGCCCTGCTGTTAAACGATGCATCGCTTGCGGTAGAGCAGGATCATCAGATCAATTATCAGCTGGGTACTTCAAGGATAAACTCCAGCTACAAGATAACAAATAATACGGACAAGATTCAAACCGCCGTTATTGGATCCGCAAGCCAGTACAACCTGACAAACCGCAAAGGTATATACTTTCAACATGAAATCCGATAGTACAAGTTTCCTTAGTTTCGATATTACCTTTGACGAGACAAAAACCAAGCTTGTCTTTGAGGGCGAGGATACTCTCTCTTACCAGTTAAAGGGCGTTGTCGAACAATATTGGTTTGATGAGTCTGAAGTACTCCCTTATGATGAGATGTACAGCTATAACGTATCAACCCAAGACAATATAAAAATAACAGATTTTCTGCAAGAGAGCTGTCGCAATTCTTTCTATCGACAGTCAATGCAACCTGTAACAACGCCAAGTGAAACAGAGCTTTTGTTTTATCTGAAGCTTGCAGAAGAAGCTTTATGTGAAAGCCACGTGTTGGCTTTCAGTTCTAGGTTATCGGGGAAAATCAATGAGTTATGGGATTTGCCAAGATTATTGCTTTTCACAAATACACTTATTTTGCAACCAGGCGAAACACGTATATTCACGGATAATCGTGTTATCTCTTTCGGTTACGATAAGAAAACCGTAAAAAATCGCAATGAGATTTTTTGTACTGTTTTGACGGAACCCATAAAAACTTGGGGCAGCGAGACACAAGCAAACTTTACGCTATCGTTAGAGGAAAAACCTTTGAAAGTGACTGGCAACCTATCCGAAAAGGAAACGAATTTGGTTTATAAGGGCGTCTATGACAGCACCAGCAACGAAAATATTCACATGGGTGCAGTTTACTTGCACTCTCCAACAGGAACAGACGGTAAAAGCGTTTCGCTTTTGTGGGCAATAGCCCTTGTATTCCCAATTCCTGTTGCTATGCTAATTGCCCTCCTTATATTTGTTGTAAACAGGAGGAGGAAACCTTAGCGACTGTCGTCATGGTTCATGGTTGTTTCTAAAAAGTAAAACAGGGGATGCTTCGCATTTTTTCCAAGCGAGACATCCCCTGTTTATTTTATTTCCAATTTTCAAGCCAAACCCCAACCGACCTTGTCATTTCAACAGAAAAATCGGCCTCAAACTTTTCAAGGCTGCGTTTTGTCACTTGCAAGCTTCGCCCTTCTTTTGGCAGAACTTTTCTGGTGTATCCATTTTTATGGCAAAGAAATTCCAGCGGAATCCGCTCAACCATATCACGTTTAAAACCTTCGGGTTTATACCCAAAGCAAAGCATCGTGATTGGGAAAACGTATTGCGGCAAACCTAGCAGTTTTTGGTGCTCTTCTGCGTTTTCAATGATGTCACCGATGTAGCAACTGCCAAGCCCCAAGGCTTCTGCTGCAACCACGGCAGTTTGTGCCGCAATCAGTGCGTCACAACATGCAAGCATCAGATCACCCACGCCCGGTTTGCGACTGGGTTGCTTGCCCTCATCAATCCATGCGTCATACAACCTTTGATAATCGGCAACAAACATCACAACCCACGGTGCTTTCGCAATAAATGGCTGGTTGTCGCAAGTGACTACAAGCTTCTCTTTCAGTTCTTGGTCGTCAATCTCAATCATGGAATACAGCGTTAAGCCACCAGCCGTCGGAGCACCGACGGCGGCTTTTAAAACTTGTTCCCGAACCTCTACGGAAACTTCTTGACCGTTATAAATTCTTAGCGATTGCCTTTGTGCAAGCAAAGATAATGTGTCCATGTGTTTTCCCCCAATGTTTATTTATCGAACATAACCTTCTCAACCAATTCCCATGTAAAGCCAAAGAACGTGTCCTTAATCACTTCGTCTGTCAACAGCTTACGAACTTCCTCTGCTTCATACGAAATTCCGATAAGCTTCTCTTCCAGTTCCGCTTTATCCGCTGAACCAAAGAAATCTCCGAAAAATTTAATTTCCGAAATGGTTTTCGTATCCCAATCAATCTTTTTCTCGACTTCGAGCTTACCAAAGTCGGACTGCACTGATGAACACATTCTGTTTTCATCGTCCTTTGCATTTGATGCATTCGAAAAATTCCAACTGGCAAGCGAATACCTGTTTTTAACAAGCTCGCCCACTGGTTCTGAAAATTCTGGATAGAGCTCTGTTGCATTCTCGAGATGATGCGTGATTCGCTCATAAACGGTTTTCATAAACTCACTTGTGGAAATTGGGTTCTCCATTGTTTCTACAATGTTAGTAACTCTTGATGCAACGGACTTAACGCCCTTGTTTGCATAATTGCTTTTCACTTTGAGAACCGAGGAAAGCTTTGTTAAATCCGAATGAAAGAGCAGTGTGCCATGATGCAAGATGCGGTTGCCCCTTACGGTTTGTGCCGCACCAGAAATCTTCTTGCCGTCAACAACAAGATCGTTTCTGCCGTTAATTTCGGCGGCGATGCCCATAGAGTTTAGTGCGTCAACAATCGGCTTCGAATACTTGTGGAAATCAAGTTTCCCTTTTTCTGCTTTCTCATCGGCGTTGCTTATAAACGTGAAATTGATGTTCCCCAAGTCGTGATAAACCGCACCGCCGCCAGTGATGCGGCGAACGACATGAATGTTTTCTTTGAACACCAGCGGCAAGTCAATTTCTGCGGGTGTGTACTGGTTTCGCCCCACAATAATGCTTGGCTCGTTCTGCCACAGAAAAAAATACTCGTCCTTCGTCTTTGTATACAAATATTCCTCAAGAGCTAAATTGTATTGCGGCCTTGTATCCGTTACTAAAAAAGTATACATAATCCACCCCTTATTCTGCTGCTTTACTCTTTAATCGATGTTATTAGCATTTTTAAATGGGTAACAGGCGACTGCTTCAAATTCTCTTTGATCGTATAAATGAGTGTTGGAGATTGACGCAGCGAGAAAGTCAAAATATCTTTGTTTGCATCAACCAAATTTAAAATCGTAACTGGGTCAACCTTTGCGTCTGGCTTGAATACCAAAACGATTTTCTGCTCTTTTTGTGTAACCGATAACACGCCTATCTTGTGCGCGTAAGCCTTGAGCACAGAAATATTGAGCAAGTTCTGCACACAATCAGGTAGGTTTCCGTACCTGTCCTCAATTTCTTCTTGCACATCATAAAAGTCTCGATCACCAGTAATCAGTGATATTTTTTTATAAATCTCGAGTTTTTGTTCCTCGTTTTTAATGTAGTAAGTCGGTATGAATGCATTGATATTAATGTCAATGGAGGTCTCAAAACTTTCGGCAACCGCTTCTCCTCGCATCTCGTGGAGGGCTTCGGATAACAGTCTACAATACATTTCATAGCCGACTGCTTCAATATGTCCGTGCTGTTCGCCGCCAAGCATATTGCCTGCACCCCGAATTTCTAGGTCACGCATGGCAATTTTAAAGCCTGAACCAAACTCCGTAAAGTCACGAATCGTCTGCAATCTTTTCTCGGCAATTTCGTGTAGGACTTTATTTTTGCGATACATCAAATACGCATAAGCAAGTCTGTTTGACCGCCCCACCCGACCTCTTAACTGGTAGAGTTGAGAAAGCCCCATGGTGTCTGCATCTTCAATGATAATCGTGTTTACATTGCTAATGTCAAGCCCTGTTTCGATAATCGTCGTACAGACCAAAACTTGTATGTTGCCCTCGATAAAATCCATCATGGCACTTTCAAGCTCACGCTCATTCATTTGCCCGTGGGCATACGACACCGATACACTCGGCACAAGCTTTTGGATTTTTGCGGCTGTTTCAGATATGTTATGCACCCTATTGTGCAAATAATAAACCTGTCCGCCCCTTGCGACTTCACGGTTGATGGCTTCTCTGACAAGCTCTGCCTCGTATTCCATCACATAAGTTTGAATCGGCTGACGTTCCTGTGGTGGTTCTTCCAGAACGCTCATGTCACGGATTCCTGTCAAGCTCATGTGCAGCGTTCTTGGAATCGGCGTGGCGGTGAGTGTCATTACGTCCACGTTTTCTTTGAGGTGCTTTAGTTTTTCTTTGTGGGCAACGCCAAATCTTTGTTCCTCGTCTATAATGACAAGACCCAAATTTTTAAAATGAACGTCCTTGCCCAAAATTTTATGTGTGCCGATGACAATATCCAGTCTGCCGCTTTCGATTTCGAAACCACTTTCCTTGTTAGACTTATTGGTTCTAAACCTCGACATCATACAAATGTTAATCGGAAAATCTTTCATTCGCTGTACAAAGGTGTTGTAATGCTGCTGTGCCAGAATAGTCGTTGGCACCAAAAAAGCCACTTGCTTTCCATCTTGCACCGCTTTAAATGCGGCACGAATCGCAACCTCGGTTTTTCCATAACCAACGTCACCACAAATGAGCCGATCCATTACTTTTTCGGATTCCATATCTTGTTTTACTTCTTCAATGGCGTTCATTTGGTCGTCGGTTTCTTCAAAAGGAACCATATCCTCAAATTCCCTTTGCCAAACCGTATCAGGCGAAAAGCTGTATCCCTTTGCACTTTGTCTTTTTGCGTAAAGCTCAATGAGTTCCCCAGCCATCTCTTGCACAACTTTTTTGGCTTTTGCTTTTGTCTTAACCCATTCACCGCCGCCCAGTTTATTGACTTTGACTTTTATGTCCTCGCCGCCGATGTATTTTTGGATCAAGTCCATCTGGCTTGTGTGAATGTATAAGTTCCCGCCGTCCGAATATTGCAGTTTCAAATAATCTCTTACGGTTTCGTCCACCGTGATCTGCTCAATGCCACGATAAATACCGATGCCATGCGTATCATGAACGACGTAATCACCGATCTTTAAATCGGTAAAGCTCTCGATTTTCGCACCCTTTTTCTTTTTGATTGGCTTGCGTTTTTCGGCACCAAAAATTTCTTGGTCGGTGATCACAACAAAACGAATGTGTGGGTATTCAAAACTTCTCGTGAGTTTTCCGCTTGTGATGGTCACAATACCAGTTTGCAGTTCTGTTACCTCGTCAAAAAACTGTGCAGACAACCCTTTTTCTCTGATTTCATCGGCGATTCTTTGCCCACGAAGTTTTGCACCAGCCAAAAATAAAATCCGATAGCCTTTGTCGCACCAAATTTTCAAATCATCTATGAGTAAATCAATTCGCTGTTTAAAAGTGCCTGTTGACTTAACTGAAAAGCTTACGAGTTCTTTCACCGTAAAATCTTTGATGGTATGAGCAAACATACTCAAGAGAATCACGCCGAATTTCTCGGCTTTTTTCAAAACTTCGGCATACGAAAAGACCATATTCATTTGACCTGTGAGCATTTGCCCCTTTTGAATACGACTCTTTACACTTTCATTAAATTCGTCCAGTACGGTTTCTATGTGTTGCTTGGTTTTCTGCGGCTCATCAAAGAAAATCATGCAGCCCTCGGGTAAATAGTCGATAATCGAAGCCGCTTCTGAATAAAAATAATTGGTGTAGCGTTCAATACCCGAAAAGCTTCTGCCCTCTTTCAACCGCTCATAAGCCTGTTCAAAGTTTTCTTTGAGCGTCTGGGCTTCCTCGGTATAATCTTTTGACAAATATTTTTTATGTGCCTTGGAGAAGTCCTTCTGCATTTGTTCAAGAGCAATGTCCACCGCATGATCAGGATACACAAGCTCACGCATTGGAAATATCTTTACAGTTTCCAATTTCTCAATAGACCTTTGTGACACAACATCAAGCAACCTGATGGAATCAATTTCATCGTCCCAAAATTCTATACGAACAGGGTTGTCATAGATGCTTGAATAAATATCCAAAACGCCGCCCCTGATGGCGAACTGCCCTTTTGCTTCTACAAGCTCGGCACGTTCGTAACCCATGAGGGTAAGTTTTTTTGCAAACTCATGTGTGTCCAGTGAATCGCCAATTTTCAAGTTAAGAATGAACTGCTTAAAAACATCTGGCGGCGTAAGTTTATCGAGAAGTGCTTCTGCCGAAAGCACCACCACAGGGGCGTCGTTCTCAATCAAACTATTTAAAACATCAAATCTTTGTTTTAATATATTCACGCTTCGTACGTCTGCATTGTAGAACAAAATGTCCTTCGACGAGTATAGCTTTACCTTGTCTTTGACAAAGAACTGCAAGTCTTCAAATATTTCTTTTGCCTGTAACTCCGAATGTGTAACAATCAGTGACGGCCTGTTTACATTTTCCATCATGGCAGCGATCAAGTGAATTTTTTGCGTATCCATCACGCCTGTGGCCATAATCGGAAGTTTGCCTGTTTTGATTGCGTTTAACAAAACTTTATAACTTTCAAGTTCTTGTAGGGTGTTTAAAATTGCTGTCATGCTTCACCTCTGGCCTTCGGCTGAACAGGGTTAAACTTATTCATGGCCTGTGTCATTCCCTCTTTAAGAATTGTTTCGACTGCATCAGTTGCCTTGGTTACACCTTGCACCATCAGGTCTGTTTCATCTTTACTAAAACGACTTAGAACATAATCCGCCAAATCCCAGTTCTTAGGTTTCTCGCCGATTCCGACTTTAATGCGGTTAAATTCCATGGTTTCCAGTTGATAAATAATATTTTTAACGCCGTTGTGTCCGCCTGCACTGCCTTGTTGCCTGATTCTAATTTGCCCAAGGTCAAGGCTCGTGTCGTCATAAATGACGAGGATGTCAGCGATTGGGATTTTGTAAAATCCCAAAATATCACGAACACATTCGCCGCTTAAATTCATAAAAGTTTGTGGTTTTACGAGCACGACCTTTTGGCAAGAGATCGCTCCCTCGCCAAAATGTGCTCGAAACTTAGCACGGTTAAAATCAATGTTATGGTCATAGGCGAGTTTGTTAATCGCTTCAAAACCGATATTGTGCCTAGTTCCTTTATATTCCCTTTCGGGATTGCCAAGTCCTATAATAATTTTCATTAATCAAACAACACCGAAATAGAAGTGCCCTCGTGTATAGACATAATTGATTTTGCAAATAAATCAGCAACTGATAAAACTTTTATTTTTGGCGTCGATTTTTCTTCAGGCAAGTAAATCGTGTCAAGAATCACAACTTCTTCAATGACCGAATCCTTGAGCCTTGAAATCGCAGGCCCCGAGAAAACACCATGCGAACAGCAAGCGTACACTTCTTTTGCTCCATGCTCTTTCATGGCTTTGGCAGCGTTTGTGATACTGCCAGCTGTGTCAATCATATCATCAATTAAAATGGCAATTTTGCCGTTAATGTCACCGATTATGTTCATAACTTCGGATTCGTTTGCTTTTTGGCGGCGTTTGTCAACGATTGCAAGAGGCACTGAAAGTTTTTCTGCCATCGCTCGTGCACGGCCTACACTACCAAGATCAGGAGAAACAATGATCACGTCGCTTCTGTCTGGAAGCTTCTCTTTGAAGTAGTCTGTATAAATATTCATTCCTCTTAAGTGATCAAGCGGAATATTGAAAAAGCCTTGCAACTGGTCGCAGTGCAAATCCATCGTGAGGATTCTGTCAACGCCCGCTGTAGTGATAATATTTGCAACAAGTTTTGCACTGATTGGATCACGAGCTTTTGCTTTTCGGTCTTGTCTTGCATATCCATAATAAGGAATAACCGCTGTAATTCTACCGGCAGAAGCCCTTCTCATTGCATCAACCATAACTAAAAGTTCCATTATATTTTCGTTTACAGGGGCACAAGTTGATTGAATTAGAAAAACATCGGAGCCTCTTACGGGCTCATCAATTCTCACACTAATCTCGCCATCACTAAAACGTGATACTTCCGACTTTCCCATTGGCAATCCAAGAATATTTGCTATTGAGCCTGCGAGCTCTTTACTCGCATTGCAAGCAAAAATCTTAATTGTTCCGCCAAAAGTGTTATTCATTACAAACTCCTCCTAGGTTTTCATACCGTATAGCAATTTAAAATTTCTGTACAAACAATCGCTATAAATAAAAATTTGTCAGTTTCCGCCTTAGTATAACACAAGTTATTTGCGATGCCAACCTGTTTTATTAATCTGTCTCGAGCGTGCAATGGCAAGCGATTTTTCGGGTACATCGTCTGTAATTGTCGAACCTGCCGCAATGTACGCACCCTCATTGACGGTTACAGGTGCAACCAAATTTGTGTTGCAACCAATGAACGCACCATCGTGAATAATTGTCTTGTGTTTTTTGTTTCCGTCATAATTTACGGTCACAGTTCCACAGCCAAAGTTTATGCCGCATCCGACTTCTGCGTCACCCACATAAGTCAAATGGCTGGCCTTTGTTTTGTTTCCGAGTTTTGCGTTTTTAATCTCGACAAAATCGCCCACTTTGCAATGCTCGCCGATTTCCGAGTGCGGTCTGATGTACGCATAGGGGCCAACTTCCGTAAATGAACCGATTTTCGATTCATGTGCCACTGTAAACTGGATATTTACATTGTCACAAACTTCCATGTCAACCAGTTTCGAGTTTGGTCCAACTACACAGTTCTCGCCGATTATGGTTTTGCCTTCAATGATTGTGTTTGGGTTAAGCGTTGTACCGTTTCCTATTTGAACGTCTTCGTCAATGTATGTCGTTGCGAGGTCAATTATTATTACGCCTTTTTCTAAGTGCTTGGCACAGATTTCTAGCCTTTTATCAAGTTGCTCTTGCATTTTTGTTTTAACTGTCGAGAGGTACATAACCATCTTCCCTTCTTATTTTTAAAATAAGAACTAAGTATATTCCGATTAAAAAAATTTTTCAAGGCACTGCATAAAAAAAAATGGTTCGACCATGGATTAAATTTTTATAATTTAATCCAACAGTGAGCCATTTTTGATTTTTTAACTAATTTTCAGTTACTGCCGCTTCGTCTAAAGAATCCTCCGATAGCAGAGCAACTTTGTATCTTTCAAGAATTGAGGCTTGAACTTTCTCTCTGGTACTGGAGTGAATCGGGTGTGCAATGTCTCTAAACTCACCATCTGCCGTTTTTCTGCTTGGCATGGCAATAAACAGACCCTTGTCCCCTTCGATGACTTTGATGTCGTGTACAACAAATTCGTTATCAAAAGTTACTGAAACAACTGCTTTCATTTTGCCATCTTTGTTGACCTTCCTAATCCTTACATCTGTGATTTCCATACTAAAGCCCCTCTCAAGTAGAAATAATCGTTATAGAACTGTGCCTTTGGCAACAATAATCGGTGCATCTGGTGTTCCGATTAAATTCTTGCCATCTGATAATACAACCTCTTTATCTAAAACCGCATGCTCAACTATGCAGTGGTTGCCGATATAACAGCCTTCCATGATTATCGAGTCTTTAATTCTTGTGTCTTCACCTGTAAATACTTTTCTAAACAGCACAGAGTCACTCACGTTGCCGTTTATGATACTACCACTGCCAATCAAAGCATTTTTAACTTCTGCACCGTTGTTGTATTTTGCTGGTGGCTCGTCCTTTGGCTTTGTTTCTATGTATGGATAGTTAAGTGTAAACAACGCACGAATATCACGGTCTAAAAAGTCCATGTTAATATCGTAATAGGCTTTGATTGATTTGATTGATTTCCAATAGCCATCAAATTTATGGCAATTGATATATATTTTTTTGCGATAACGAATCAAAACGTCTTTAACGAAGTCATAACGACCTTCCGAAATGACTGTTTCGAGTAGCTTAATTAAAAGCTGTCTCTGCATAACATAAATGCCCAAGGATATGTCATTTGATTGTGGCTCAATTGGCTTCTCTTCAAAATTGAGCAGTCTGCCGTTTTCGTCAAGTTCCAAAACGCCGTAGTCACGGACGTCTCCCTCGACTGTTTTGTAAACCAAAGTTACATCTGCCTTTGAGTTTTCGTGAACCGCGATCAGCTCGTTGTAGTCCATTTTATAAATGCCGTCGCCCGATGTGATAACAACATAAGGTTCGTTGCTGCGTTTTAAGAACGAAATATTTTGGTACATCGAATCGGCAGTACCTTGATACCAAAGCGAATTATCGGACGAGAGATAAGGCGAAAACATAAATAAGCCGCCTTGTTTTCTGCCAAGATCCCACCATTTTGCCGAAGAAATATGGTCGTTTAATGAACGTGAATTATATTGAGCCATAATCGCTACTTTGTTAAATCCAGAATTTGACATATTGCTAAGTGCAAAGTCAATACTTCTGTAGCAACTTCCAATCGGCATCGCCGCCGTTGCTCTTTTATGGGTAAGGACACCAAGTCTGTCGTTGTTTCCGCCAGCTAAAATTATGCCTACAGCCTTCATGCTATCACCTCGTTTTCAAATTCAAGCATAATTGTCTTGCCACTTTCAAGACGTAAGTCGTCGTAGTTTTCTGGAGTCGTTCTTCCGTAAACCACGCAGTTTTTGCCAATACAAACATTATCAGGAACAACAGAGTCTTCACCAATTACAGTGATGCCCGTGTCATAAACTCCTGGCTTGTCATAATTTACGATGTTCTCGCCTTGCCCAATAATAACATTATCGCCAATTGTAGCATTCTCATCAATAATACAACGGTCAACGATGCAGTTTTTACCAATTTTTGTGCGTTCCAAAATAATGGAGTCACGAACAATTGAGCCTTCATCCACAACGGTATCAGGACCGATTACAGAATTTATAACTGTGCCATAAATTTGAGCACCCTCTGAAACAAGTGATGCACGAATGACTGCGTTTGGCCCCGAATATTGCGGCGGCTGATGGTCGGATGATGTATAAATTTTCCAGAAATCCTCATACAAGTTAAATTCTGGAATCGTACGAATCAGTTCCATGTTTGCTGCCCAGTAAGATTCAATCGTGCCAACATCTTTCCAGTAATCCGAAAAACGGTAAGCAAAAAGTGTAAGATTATCTCCAAGCATCGCTGGAATAATGTGCTTGCCAAAATCACTGTCTTGGTGTACTTTATTATCTCGCATGAGATGCTCACGAAGCTTTGCCCAAGTAAATATGTAAATTCCCATAGAAGCCAAATTGCTCTTTGGGACTTTTGGCTTTTCTTCAAATTCGTAAATACTATCATCTTCATTTGTGTTCATGATACCAAAGCGAGGAGCTTCTTCATAAGGAACTTCCAAAACAGCAATGGTTGCATCGCAGTTTTTTGCTTTATGAAAATCAAGCATCTTTGAATAATCCATTTTGTAAATATGGTCGCCGGATAAAATCAAAACATATTCTGGGTTGTAGCTGTTGATGTAGTCAATATTTTGATAAATTGCGTTTGCTGTTCCCGAATACCATTCGCCTTGTTCGCCGCCCTTAACATGAGGTGCTAAGATGGTCACGCCGCCATTTTTTCTGTCCATGTCCCACGGAATACCGATTCCTATATGCTGATTGAGCAATAATGGCTGGTACTGTGTTAAAACCCCAACTGTGTCAACACCCGAATTAATACAATTACTCATAGGGAAATCAATAATTCGGTACTTGCCGCCAAAGGAAACAGCTGGTTTTGCCTTTTTAGTAGTCAAAATTCCTAGTCGACTACCCTGTCCTCCCGCGAGCAACATAGCTATCATTTCTTTTTTACGCATCACAAAACCTCCAGTCAAATTGCAAAAAATACATAAAGAACTATTTTTCACCAAAAAAGCTTCAACCACTTAGCTACTTTTTTTGGTTAAAGTGATTTGATTTTAGCATAAATAGATACTTTAATCAACAATATCGAAAAATAATTTTTACATTTACCGATATTTTTGGTAAAATTGGTCAATAATTAATAATTATTACACATAAGCAGCAGAACCCACAGAGTTGCCATTGCATAATATAATATTATATAGTAAATTGATTACAGAAAGAACAAATCGGAGGTTTTTATGGGGACAGTCGGAGCAGTTAAAGCAGTTAAACCAATCAAATTGGAAGATTATAATTTTATTCATTTTATAGGAATCGGCGGAATCAGCATGAGCGGGCTTTCAGAGATTTTACATAGAAACGGAAAAGTGGTGTCGGGCTCGGACACAAAGCAATCTGAACTGACTAGCCATTTGGAGAATTTGGGCATAAAAATTTTCATCGGTCAACGCCCCGAAAACATAAATCAAGCCATTGAGCTGGTTGTTTACACCGCCGCAGTAAAAGAAGATAACCCCGAACTTATGGCAGCACGAGAGCTTGACATTGTTGCCATTGACCGTGCAGAACTTCTTGGACTAATCATGAAATGCTATTTGTTCCCCATTTGTGTATCGGGAACCCACGGAAAAACCACTACAACCTCGATGACTTCACAAGTTTTCCTTGAAGCTGGCTGTGATCCTACCATTACAATCGGTGGAATTATGCCAGCAATCGGTAGCAATTTCAAAATGGGCGGAGAAAAATATTTTATTGCCGAGTCTTGCGAATATTACGATAGCTTTTTAAAGTTCTTCCCCCATGTTGGCATCATCTTAAATGTTGACCTTGACCATCTCGATTATTTTAAAAATATCGAGCAAATGATTGACTCTTATCATAAGTTTGCAAAAAAAATACCGAGGGACGGCTGTTTAATTATCAATGCAGAAATTCCGTACCTCCCACAAATTATTGACGGACTAAATTGTAAGATTATCACGTATGGAACAAAAAATTCTGATTTATACGCAGACAACATTCAGTTTAACGAATTTGGCCACGGAAATTTTGATTTAATTATGAATGGCGAAAATTTTGGACAGTTTGAGTTAAGCGTGTTGGGCTTGCACAATGTTTCCAATGCTCTTTCTTCGATTGCTTGTGCAAATTTTCTGGGTCTTGACATGGAGCCTATTCGCACAGGACTTAAAAAATTTATGGGCACTGACCGCCGCTTTCAGAAAAAAGGAATGTTTAACGGCTGCACTGTCGTTGACGATTATGCACACCACCCAACAGAGATTAAGGCGACCTTGTCCGCTGCGAAAAAAATTCAGCATGACCGAATCATTTGCGTTTTTCAGCCACACACGTACTCACGAACCAAGGAGCTTTTAACAGAACTTAGTGAAGCGTTTGATGATGCCGACCTAACGATCATCCTTGATATTTATGCGGCTCGTGAGCATAACCCTGGTGACATTCATGCCACGCATTTGGTCGAAAAAATTAACGCTCGCAATCCAAAAAACATTTGCCTTCATTTTTCGGATTTTGCCAGTGTCGAAAAATTTTTACGACAAACTTGTATCCCCAACGACATGTTGATAACTATGGGAGCCGGAGACGTGTATTTACTTGGCGAATCTCTGCTTAGCCAATAGTTATACACATTATCCACAGAATTATACACCGATACTTTTCCACCACAAACCACAAACATTACTCAATTTTAACAATTTTAACCGCTTAGAAAGCCCGATTTCTCGGGCTTTCATTTGTTTATATTGTTTGATTAATTAATACTTTTTTTAATATTTGCCTATTTTACGCACTTTTCTGCGTAACACAGATTTAAAAATCTATCCACATGAATATCCACAGTTGTTGAAAACTTTCCGCTATTGTTATTTAATTCCTTTGTATGTATACTTAATAAGTAACGACAAAATCTTGCAATAACCGTTGCAATTGAGTAGCTAGGAGGAACGCTATGATTACCATAAATATGAAAATTTCAAACGGCCACACAGCCATCCCAAACGAATTTATAGACATATATATGCCAAGTGCAGAGCATCCATTATACGCAACCCTTTACATATATTTTTACAGACATTGCCTTTCAAATAACACTAACGTTTCGCTTAAAAGTGTGGCAAGCACATTTCAAATTATGGAGTCCGATGTAATTAAGAGTTTTATGTATTGGGAGAAGCTTGGTTTAATGCGTTCGAGTTCCCCCAGTGGAAAATTCGAGATGAGCACAGACGAGTTCGCAATCGAATTTTTGCCGCTGCCGCTTTCCGTGCAACAAAACACTGTTTTGGAATCAATAAACGCAGAGCCAACCGAAGCAGCTGAACCTGTTTCTGAAAAAATTATAAGCCCAGAACTAAATGCGGACAAACCAAAAACCGCTAAAAAACGCATCAAGCCGATTATTCTTGAGACCAAGCCGCATTACAGCGTAGAAGAAATTGAAATTTATAAGCAAGACAGCCAAGAAATTACCGAGCTATTTAAAATAGCCGAACAATATTTCGGCACGTTGTTTGACCACAACGATTTAAATGTAATGATTAGCTTGTATGCGTGGCTTCGCTTGCCGCTTGATGTGATTGACATTTTGCTTAGCTACTGTGCCGAGAACAATCACCTCAATATGCGATACATCGAGAAAGTTGCGGTGGACTGGGCGACCAACGAAATCAACACCGCTGAACGTGCCAAGGAACACTTAAATATTTTTAACGGTGCCTACCGAGAAATTATGAAGGCATTCGGACAATCCAACTTAAACCCAACGAAAACACAAATCAATTATATGGACAAATGGCTTACAGAGTTAAAAACAGAGTTGCCTGTCATACTGGAAGCCTGTGACAGAACTCGCATGGAAACAAACAAAGCGAGTTTTCCGTATTGCGACAAAATTATTTTAAACTGGAATGAACAAGGCGTGAAAACGCTTGAAGATGTGAAAAGAGTGACTGCCGAATTTAAGGAGCAGAAAAATATCCAAGGCAAACCAGACAAGCAAGACAAACAAGAGGCAAAAGCTCCCGCAAAACGAAACAACCGCTTTGCAAACTTTAAACAGCGTGAGTACAACACCGATGATATTATGAAAGTACAAAGAGCCTATTTGAACAATTAGCGTTCGTAGATTTGTAATGGAAAGGACTTTATATGTCTAACAACTTAATTTTTAAACAAATCATGCATGCATACGAGCTTGACCAGCTGTATGCCAAAGATTTGTACAACAAACGCAAAGCAGAACTGTATAAAACATTGCCAAGAGTGCAAGAAATTGATAGCCTACTTGCGAGAACAAGCCTTAAAATTGCCAAAGATCTTCTTGTTACTGAAAAAATGGACGAAATAGAAAAGGAAATCAAAGAGCTTAAAAAAAACGCCGAGAGACTTGGCTTTGAGCGCCGACAGCTCGTCAGTGAATCTGGGTTTTCTGAAGATTATTTGACAAATATTTATAAGTGTTCCGAATGCATGGACACTGGCTTTGCACTTGGCAAAAAATGCCGTTGCCTCAAACAAAAACTGATTAACAATTATTACGAACTCTCAAATCTTAGCCGAGTTTTGGAAAACGAAAACTTTGTTAACTTCTCTTTTGACTTTTATTCGAAGGAAGTTGACCCAAGGTTTGGCGTTTCCCCTCTTGCAAACGCAACGGCTATTTATAAGGCTTGTATGGATTTTGTGCTTAACTTCAACAAAAATTTTTCAAACCTGTTGTTCTACGGTGAAACAGGGCTTGGAAAAACCTTTTTGTGCAACTGCATTGCCAAAGACTTACTCGATATTGGTGCAAGCGTTGTTTACTTAACAGCGCCCCGCTTTTTCAAAAAAATCGAGGACTTGCGTTTTAATCGTGACGAAATGGAATCCCCTGGCGAGCAACTCGATATGATTTTCACTTGCGATTTATTAATCATTGATGACCTTGGCTCCGAATTTTCCACATTAATCACGACTTCGGAACTATTCAATATCATCAACACCCGCTTGCTCGATAAACGTCAAACCATTATCTCCACAAATTTATCATTTTCTGACCTCCAACGCACGTACACAGACAGAATTGCTTCGAGAATCCTTGGCAATTACACCATGTTTGAGTTAATCGGCGATGATATTAGGCTCAAGAAAAAACTAAACTCGATTCATTAAGGAGACTTTATGTATAATATTCTATCTCTTCTCGTTGGTGCTGTTGTTTCGATTATGATTTTATGCAATGGCACGCTCGCCAACAGCTTTGCACCTTATACAACCATCTTAATTATCCACTTGGTCGGCTTTGTGCTTGTGTTGGCAATTTGCATCGTAACAAAAGCAAAACTCAAACTGACAAAGGATATTCCCCTGTATTTGTATTCCGCCGGTGCCATCGGCGTTTTTACCGTTTTGTTCAACAACATCGGCTATCAAAACTTGGGGCTTGCCTTGCCACTTGCTCTGGGTCTTCTCGGTCAAACGATGGCGTCCATCATCATTGACCATTTTGGACTTATGGGCATGAAAAAAATTAGATTTGAATCAAAAAAATTCATAGGCCTTGCCTTTATTATTGTGGGTATCGGCTTAATGACATTTATTTAAAGGAGGTACGTCATGTTACTTTTTTATATCATCATTTCCGTTTTATCCGGCGTTACCTTGGTTGTTTCGAGAATCATAAACACCAATCTTGGTGCAAAGGTCGGTCTTTTCCAAAGCACCCTCATCAACTATATCTCTGGGCTTGTGATGGTTTCACTTTTTCTACTCATCATGCGTGAGCAGTTGCCCACAGCCGAAAACTTTAATATTCCCTTTTGGGCATTTCTCGGTGGAGCAATCGGCGTTTTGGTTGTTGCCCTTTCCACTTACATCACACCGCATATTTCCGTTTTCTATTTCTCTATTTTAGTTTTTATCGGGCAGATTTTTGTCGGCCTTATTATCGACTTTTTTCTCGATGGCTCGCTGTCCATCGGTAAGATTTTAGGCGGTGCACTTGTTATCATCGGCCTTGTTTATAATGTTCTGCTCGACAAGAAATCGGAGGCCGGACATGATACGCCTTGATAAATTACTTGCAAATTCTGGAATTGGCAGTCGCAGTGACGTGAAGTCCTACATAAGACATGGCAGAGTATCCGTTGATGGCTCGGTAATAAAAGACCCTGATTTAAAAATAGATGAGAACGCACAAGTAAATTTTGATGGTATGCCTATCAACTATAAAAAATTCCAAACCCACATGCTTAATAAGCCGGCTGGCGTAATTTCTGCAACAGAGGACGCAAGAACTGGCGAGACAACCGTGATTGATTTGCTAAGTGATCACGATAAAAAACTGGGGCTTTTTCCTGTGGGGCGGCTTGACAAGGACACAACTGGTCTGCTTCTCCTTACAAATGACGGCGCTCTCGCACACAACACGCTCTCGCCAAAAAAACACGTAACAAAGACGTACTTTGCACAAGTAAAAAATGCAACGAGCCTACAACAACTCCAAGATGCAGTTGACCAATTTAAAACAGGTATAACCCTTGGAGATGGTTATACCTGTAAAAGTGCGGAGCTTAGAATTTTAAGTTTTGGAACGCTATCTGAAATTGAAATCGACCTGCACGAAGGGAAGTATCACCAAGTAAAACGAATGTTTGAAGCCGTGCAGATGCAAGTCGTTTCACTCAAGCGAATCGCATTCGGTGGGATCACTCTTGATGAAAGCTTGCAAGAAGGCAGTTATCGAGAACTTACTGCCTCTGAACTTGATTTAATTTCGCTAAGTAGTTAAACCCAACCCTTTTTGTTTCTTATAATCAAGAAGCATCATCACTGCAACCAAAGTTCTTAAAGCGCCCACAATAATAATTGCATTCACGATTCCTACTTGCTCAAGAATATAGTTTGAGACGAACGGTGAAATAAACAATGTGAGGTTGGTACAGGTATTATACATGCCAATGGCAATCACTCGGTTGCCATCATTGGGCGACGCCCCGATGATTCCATTTAACATGGTGGACGTAATCCCGATTACCGCAAAGCCAGAATAAACCGCTGCAAAGAACATAATCGGCAAGCTAGGCGAAAAACCAAACGCAAACATGTTAATGGCTACACAAAATACTGCAAACACAAGGGCATAGTCATTGCCCTTGTGCTGTATGAGTTTACTCCAAAAACCAGCCGAAAAAAATGAGGCAACACCCGCACCAATGGCGAACACAGCAAGCCATACTTCATTTGCTTGCAGCGTTTTAATCTGGTAAATTGTCGTGAGTGGCCATCCGGCTTGCCACACAAACTGGAATATTAGTGTAATACTTAAAAATCTTAAAAACTTCGGCTCCATAAAAATCCGTTTCAGTTCTTTAAATCCAACTCTTGCGTGATCCTTTCTCTCCTGTGGGACTTCTTTAAACTTCCTAAAAGTCCTTATTTCAAAAAGTCCGATCACAAACGCCAGCACGTAAAAAACTTGGTAGTAAATGATGCGTTCAGCATCCGATTTTGGAAAAATTCCGATGATAAGACCGGTGATCAGTGTTGCAATTGGCACCGCCACGTTTCCAAATTTGTTGCGAAGCGTAATGGCACTGGCACGTATTTTTCCGTCAAAAACGTTGCCCAAGAATCCTTGCAAAGAAGTTTGTGCCACCGCCTCGGGGAAGTTCATCGTTGAAACAAAGATTATAAACAGTATCGGCTGCATTTCCTTTGGCAAGGCTGGAACAAACGCAAGCAACAAAACCAAAAATCGGCTCACCAAGAAGAAAATCGTTGTGATTTTCTTTTTTTCTCTCCTACGGCTAACAAAAATGCAACCAGGCAAGAGCACCAAAGCGGCCACAAGCCCCGGCAACGAGTTATAAAGTGCAATGTGATATTCAGTTCCGCCGATTCGCTCCAAAAACTTGGTTGCAAACGGTTTGTACATACTTAGGAATACATCATAAAACAATCCGTAGGTTATAAAAACCATGATGTTTGGATTGATTGCGTTTAGTCTTGCAATGTTCGATTTAAACCTGCCCACGTAATCCACGTGCACTACTCCTTGATTACAAATTTTTGCACAATTTCCCTGATTACACCTGTGTTGTTGTCAGATTCCGCCACATAATCAGCCACATCTTTCACAGCATCCACTGCGTTTTGCACAGCAACACCAAGCCCTGCGGCTTCAATCATCTCAAGGTCATTGACTTGGTCGCCCACAGAAATAACTTGTGACATTTCAATACCAAGAATGTTCGCAAGAATCTCGATTCCACGACCCTTGCCCGATTCTGGTGGGATAAACTCAAGTAGATTTTTGCTCGTGAAAAATATTTTGCATTTGCCCACACAAAACTGTTTCATTTCACTTTCAATTTTTGTGAGTGCGGTATTGTCACCTTTTAATAATATTTTTGTTACATGATCTTTCATCTCATTAAAATCGTTTAGTTTGATTCGTTTTAGGTTTGAGCGGTCTGAATAACTCTTTGTGTTCTCGTTGTCGCTGGTTTTTTCTATATACAAATCTGCGCTGGCATACACAAGAATATCTACCAAACCCGATTCAATATGAAGGTTCATTATCCGTTTTATTTCATCAATCAATTCTAGCGTACTTGAAAGTTGCATTCTTATATCGCTCAAAATTTCATTTGTGTATGCATCGTAAACGATTCCACCGTTAAAACAAATCCCATAACAGCCTTTTTTATTCAGCCCAAGTTTTTTTTCAAACACGTTTAAAGAAACGTAGGAACGCCCCGAACATAGTGCAACCATACATCCATTTTGTACAGCTTTTTCAATGTATTCGATATTTGCCTCGGGCACTCCGTCTGAGTCGTTAAGCAATGTTCCGTCTAAATCTGTCGCTATTAATTTATACATTCCATCAATCCTTTCATTGGTATTATAGCACTTATTTTTGCACAAGCAAACGTAATTATCTAGTTTGTATAGAAAAATATCAATAAATATGTTACAATGGTAAAATCATTCGTTGCTTTTTATAGACTTTATTCGTTTAGGGAGTGAGGGTAATTATGAATACTGAAAATGCAACACAAATTTTGTTTCGGGAAAGAATTAACCATGCACTAGCTATTCTCGATTATCCGTTGACCATGGTATGTGCTCCAATCGGTTATGGTAAAACAACTTCTGTTAAACTTGCACTTGATAAGGAAAACGTTCAAAGCCTTTGGACAAGCCATTTCTCTATTAGCGACAAACCCGCCTTGCGATTATTTTCAGAACATCTCTGCAAGAGCTTTTTTGGTGAAGACCAGGATTCACAATCAAAGATTCATGCATTTTGTGAGCTTGATGTTGCTATGCAAATTACCACGATCGCTAATTTTCAAGCCGAATTTAGTTTTGCAACACCACATGTACTCGTAATTGATAATTTTTATTGCGTGGGCGATCCGGACACGTTCAATTTATTATCTGCTCTTGTCGAGCTAGAAATTCCTAACTTTCATTTGGTGGTCATTACTCGAACCAGCTCGCCTTTTGATATTTCTCATCTAATTAGGCTTTGCAAAATTATTCGTGCAGACACTCTTGCCTTTACTTATGATGAGCTTTGTGGTTATTATAATCTAATTGGTTTTTATGCCAACGAGAGTATAATTAAAAATGTTTATGATTACACTGGTGGTTGGATTTCTGCCATTTATTTGGTTACAAACGGTTTGAAAAATGGGCTTGGCGTGAAAGACGTGGCCGCCTTGCATACAATGCTCGAAAACAATCTATTTAATCACATTGATGATGATACCAAAAAACTACTTGAGCGTTTAAACCTTTTGAACGATTTCACGGAACGAAAAGCTGAATTTACAATTGGATCTGGCACTGGTGAAAGCATTCGTAATTTTCAAAAGCAGGTTTCCTTTGTTCAATATGATGAAAAAATGAAAAGATATAAGCTTCATCCCATATTGCACGATTACTTAAATCGGATTGAGACGATTCCACAAGCGGAAAAAAACGCCATTTATTCTAAGCTTGCCATTTGGTATTTGAACAACCGAGAATATTTTCAAGCCATTACTACATACTACGAAATTGGTCGTATTGAAGACGCTCTCACCATTATAAACGACTTTGAAACGCCGCTTCTTAACTTCATTGAGGGTCGCGAACTGTTACCGCTTTTTCAAAGTATCGGGTATGAACAGCGTTTTAAATATCCTTTTGCGTTTATGTACTACTGCAACGTGCTCACGTTAAGCGGTAACAAGCAAATGATTCAAGAGGGCAACACACTGCTTGAAGACTTGCGAATTTATTTTGAACGCAACAATCTTTTGCCACGGAGAAAACGTGATAAGATTCTTGGCGATGTTCATGTTTGCTCTATCTTTGGAGCGTTTAATGACATACAGAAAGTTGTGTTTCATGTAAATGAAGCAAAAAGATTGCTTGATGGTGCGTACTCTACAAAAATTGATCGCCACGCCAGTGTATCTTTTGGTGTGCCCCAATTAATTTATTCTTATTATATTAAGTCTGGTGGATTTAAGTCGATTGCTGAACTGC
Organism: Eubacteriales bacterium; assembly: GCA_031554055.1. GTDB lineage: Bacteria > Bacillota > Clostridia > Lachnospirales > JAVBKL01 > JAVBKL01. The sequence goes on from JAVBKL010000043.1 coordinate 32,175, forward strand.
TTGCCGAAAATTTTGAAACATTTGCAGATATAACCAATGGCTGTTCCACTGGCAGCACTTACCTTGTGAACGCAGAATATTCGCTCGAAACTTTCGATATGGAAAATGCCGAGCTTTGTGCCTTAAAAGCCATGCATCGTGCGACAACCAAAGAGCAATTGTCAATCGAGGCCTCTGCCATTTTTATTGAGATTCGAATTGCAATTTCTCGTGGCAAAGTCAAGGAAGCACTTGAGTACTTAAGCGAGCTGAAAGAAAAAATTGCGAAAGCAAATAGTCCTATTTTGCAAACCACCTATGATATGATTGAAGGCTATACATATGGGCTATTGGGTCAATTAGAAAAAATCCCGAGCTGGCTAAGTGTTGGCGATATGTCAAAAGGCGTGTTTATATACCAAGGCTTGGCTTTCAATTATATTGTTTATGGCAAGGCTCTTTTACTAAAAGGGGATTATGTGAAGCTTGATGTGCTTTGTGAGAGCTTTATTCCGTTCTTCAAAAAGTTTAATAATTTGCTTGGGCTTATTCACAACCACATACATCGGTCTGTTGCCAAATTTAAAATTGATGGAGATGAGGCAGGTGCGGAAGAACTCATGCACGCTGTTAGAATTGCCGCACCTGATAATATTTCGATGCCTTTTGCCGAAAATTACAAATATCTACTGCCGATTTTAAATTCAATTGATATCACGAATGAAGCTTCACCACATTTCGAATACCGAAGCTTTGTGGAGAAGCTCATGATTCGCTGTAGAGAAGTGCAGAAGAAGCAACAGGAACAATCCAAAAACACGTTTACCAATGTGGCTGGCTTATCGGAGCGTGAATTTAAGATTTTGGTTTCCTTATCGCTTGGACACACAAGAGATGAAATTGCCATCGAACTTTCTGTTTCCGTTGCCACGATTAAGAAACATATTTCGATTATTTATCAAAAGCTTAGTGCTCGGAACCGTGCGGCGGCGATTAAAACCGCAACTGAACTTGGTATCTTGTAAAAAATTAAAGTTCGGCAAACACATAATTTGTGTCCGCCGAACTTTTTTATCGTAGAATTTTATTCACGTACTCACTTGTACAAAGCGAGAGCACTGCACCGTAGGAAGTTGAAAATGTAAGTACGTCGCCCACGCTATATGCCTTGCTTGCGTTTGTCACATCAATAATCATGTGATCGCTGGATTGTCCGATGATTTCAATGGAACAATCCAACGGCAAAATTTTATCAGCCGAAACGTCCTGTCTACCGCAAGCCACAATCGCACGTTTCATCATGCCACGGTCTGGGTAGATTTGCTTTTCGCCAAAGGCATCAAGACCCGACTCACCAATCGGAACCGATGGCTTTTCTTTTAGCTCCACAATTTCTGCGTGAAGCGTGAACACGTCCAAGTTTGCGTTTAGCACTTGCTGTTGGTATGAGGTTTCGCAACCGATTAAAATTCCTTCGCCGACACGTATATTTGTGATGCCCACAGGCATCGTTTTGCTTGTGAGCAAATGAATCGAGCCGGAGTTTCCACCAGAGATGATTGGTAGTTCTACGCCATACCTGCTTTTTATTTCGTTTGCCGCAGTGAGTAGCTGTGATAAGTTTTCAACCGTTGGAATAATTCCGCCATAGCAATTTAGGTTTACACCAAGCCCGATTAACTCGATTCCCTTGAGTGCTACAATTTTCTCTACATAGTCAGGCAACTCCAAAACCATGACACCCTCTCTTAAATCGCCTAAATCCGCCATGAGAATAATTTTATGGCGGCGATTTATTTTAAGTGCTTCTTCTGATAATTTCTCCATGGTTGAAATTTCAGAGTTGCAGCTTATTTCCGCATGGCGAACCACTTCTGCACATTCTGAATGCATGGGGATTCGGAGTAGCCACCGATTGATTCCTGCATACGAAAGCTTTTTTAGGTTCTCAATTCTTGAGTCACCAAACTCGGTTACACCTGCATCAACATACACCTGCGTTAGTTCTGGAATGGAACAAATGCATTTTGTAACAGCTGTCATGCTGATTCCGTTTTCTTGACATAGGTTTTTTATGATTGCTATATTTTGTTTCAAATGTTCTTTGTGAATGACTAGAGCTGGATATTTCACAAATTCACTCCTTTACTGTTTGATGCCAAGACTTTTAAACAATAATTTTAAAGCAGCTTCTTTATGTACAAGCGAAAGTGCTCCGAGCGACGCCATGATGTAATCGTTGTCAATTAAAATTTTTGCACCCTTTCTTGGGGTGAGCCTTGGGCTTGTGTTTGGCTCAAGAACTTGCTCAAGAATTTGTTTACAGTTTGGCAACCGAGTTAGGGCTCCACCTGTTCCGATTAAATACTTGACCGAGGTCAAATCCTTGCCAGTTGCCAACGTTTTTTTGCCGCTTGGCCCATAAAGATCAGTGAGTTTTCCTGCGTGGCGTTCGAGTGCCAAGCCAACCGCCGCCTGCACCAAATATTCAATAAATGCAATTTGTTCAGTGGTAATCGGAATCGGCGGTGCATTTTCAATCAGTTCGTGAGCATTTGGAAAAACCCTCAACACTTCGTCTGTGCCAATTTTTTCAATGATATGCACAATGTTTATGTACACCCCCAAATCACCCTCAACGGTTCTTTTTGCAAAGGGTTCTGGGCTAAGTAAAATATCGTTAAACTCCTGTGATCCAGCCGTGACAGAATGTATGTCGGTCGTTGCCCCACCCACATCAAACACAATTAAATCGCCAATCGCTTCGTTTAACAACTTTGCACATTCCATCACCGCACCAGGGGTTGGCATTATTTTTGATTTCACCAAGTCCCTGATTTTTGACATACCCTCCGCATGAACAATATGCTCTTCAAAAACTTCTTGAATCACCTTTCTAGTCGGCTCTATATTTAAAACGTCCACTTGCGGATACACGTTTTCAACAATATGCACTTTGATGTTTTTTTCTTTTGCAATCAACCGAATCTCTTCTTGGTTCTCGATGTTGCCTGCATAAATAAACGGAACATCGGGGCAAGCATCTGTGAGTTTTTCAAAGTTTTCGATTGCCGTCGCGCGTTCGCCGTAGTCAACACCACCCGCCACCAAAATGATGCTCGGATTAAGTTCTGCTACTTTCGCAAGGTCGGTTCGCCGCATTTTTCCGGCTGTGGCAAACTTTAATACAGCACCAGCACCAAGGGCAGCTTCTTTTGCCGCCCTCACTGTCATGTCATATACCAAGCCATGCACAGACATTTTTAAACCGCCAGCGGCAGAACTTGTCGCAAGCATTTCTTTGTATTCAATTTTTGTGTTCAGTTTTTTGCCGAGGTCTAAAATGGCAGCCGTTAGCCCGATTAATACATCACCCTCTAAAACACTGGTGGGTGCTTGCCCTTGGCCAATAAATTCAGGCTCGGTATCGATGGAATTAAATGCATTTACAACGGTTGTGGTGCTGCCTATTTCTGCAACCAAAACGTCTATCATGCTTTTTCCCTTCTCGCTTTCACTAAGAAGCTTGCCACATCAATGCCCTTGGTGCCACGGCCAAAACCAGCGTCCATTCCCGCTAGTTTTGCCATTTCAATTGTCACTTGTGTGCCACCTGCTATCAAGAACAATTTGTCACGAACACCCTTTTCTAAACAAAGCTCGTGGATTTTGCTCATGTTCTTTGTGTGAATGTCGTCATGCGTGATGATGGTCGAAACCAAAATCGCCGATGCATTCGCCTCAATCGCCGCATCTACAATTTTCTCAACGGGAACAGACGTGCCAAGATAAATATATTTGATGCCGTATTTTTCGATACCGCCATGTTTAATATCCAGTGTTTCTTTCATACCCACAGAATGTTCATCGCTTCCGATG
>JAVBKL010000196.1:0-13309 GCA_031554055.1 Eubacteriales bacterium
AACTACGGAGCCTACAAGACAAATTCGCATGACACTGCAACTGCACGTACTAGCAGAGCCAACGAAAACACAGATTCCGAAGAAATCAGAAAAAAGGCAAAGGATTTTAGCACAGTTTTAAATGCTGTGTCATCAGCTCCAGACCTTAGGCCTGAAAAAGTTCAGGACATTAAAACTCGTGTGGACATGGGCAGATACGATGTTAGCTCAAGTGCGGTAGCAAATAAAATGCTAGGTAGTATTTACAATATCAAATTATAGTTTGGGTGTGGTATTGTGTCGGGTTTAATAGACGACCTTATAGTCTTATTGAAAGCACAAACAGAAAATTATTCTGATTTATGTGGCCTTTTGGAAGAAAAAAAAGATACTATTGTTAAAAATGATACTGTTCATTTGCAGAAAATTACGAGTATTGAAAATACTCTGGTCGGCAAATGTCAAAAGCTTGAAAAAAAGCTTACGCAGAATTTTGATGATATTGCTATGGTGCTTAACGTTAATCCCAAAACACTTAACCTTACCGAATTATCAAAGTTAATAGCCAATCAACCGGAGCATACGTCTCTGGTTGAAGCGACTGGCTCTTTGCGTTTACAAGTAGAAAAATTAAAGACGGTTAATGAACAGAACAGGCTTCTATTAAAAAATTCATTGGATTATGTTGATTTCTCAATGAATTTGTTTAGAAGCACAGTTTCTAGACAGCCGTCTTTTTATTCTTATAAAGGCGAACAAATTGAAGCAACGGCAAATAATTTTTTTGACGCCAAACAATAACTATTCGTCAAAAGTTCGGAGGGAAATAAATGTCTAAGATGTCTAGCTTTGGCACGGCGTTAAGCGGTTTAAACGCTGCACAAACTGGTCTTTATGTGACTGGACATAATATGTCAAACGTTGACACAAAAGGGTTCACGAGACAACGTATTGTGCAAGATGAATTTATTTACGTAGGACTTGCGGGTAATTTAAGCCCCAATAAAATGCAGCTTGGACTTGGCACAGACATTCGTGGAATCCAGCAGGTTCGTGATAAGTTTTTAGATATTGGATACAGAAAAGAAGCGGGTAAAGGTGCTTTTTATGAAGCCAAGGCAGAGGCTGGAACAGAAATCGAAACGATTTTTGGCGAGTTGCAGAGCGATTATAAAACCCAAACGGTTATTACCGATTTGTGGGAATCACTTAACGAGCTTTCAACTTTTCAACCAGGGCTTGATACAAGAGGAAACTTTGTGTCTACCTGTATTACTTTTGTAAATAAAGCAAATAATGCTTTTGATAGAATGGTTGAGTATCAACATAATATTGATATTCAAATCCGTGAGACGACTGATCAGATTAATGTTTTGGTCGAAAAAGTAGAAATGTTAAACAGAGAAATAAAAATTGCAGAATATTCGGGTGACCGTGCCAATGACTATCGCGATCAAATGAATGATGCGGTGGATGAACTATCAAAACTTGCTGCGGTTGAAATTAAGAACGAGAAAGACGGCGGTATTTCTATTTTGCTTGAAGGAAAAGAACTTCTGGCGAATGGATCGATTAGTAAACTTGGTTTGAGATATACTTCAAGTGACTTTAAACTTGTTGAGCCAGTCTTCACAAACTCGACTGATATTTTACCGTTTAATGCACCAAATGGCACCTACCAGACTGTCTTTACATTGACAGGTGAGCATAACTCACAGCTTGGCAATGACTATGGTAAACTTAAAGGTCTTATGATTTCAAAAGGCTATACGGCTGGTTCGTACTTAAGCCCGCTTAAGCCTGATGTAAACCTTAAAGATACCAATGGTAATTTTATTTATCAGCCCGAAGGAGAAGAGCATCCGCTGTATAAACTTCAAATGCAAAAAAATAAATTTGATACAGAGTATGCAATCATTCCAAGGGCTCAAAAAGAATTTGACACGATAGTTAATAAAATAGTCACGCTTGTAAATGATACGCTTGCTCCGTACGTTAAAGACCCGAGTTCACCAGATTTCGGAAAAAAAGATCCAAATGCTCCTTATGGCTTAAGTGGTGCAAAGTCGTATCAAGAGATTTTTACACGCAAGCATGTGCCTCGCTTTTCTGAAGATGGTACATATAACGCCGAAGACTCCGGAGACAGAATGAGTTTGTATACGATTGGCAATATTGAGATCAATAAAAATCTGCTCTCGGCGGGTGGATATAACGACATTGCACTTTCTGAAAGTGGCGATATAGAAGACACAAAAAAGGTTTTAGATATGCTCTCGAATTGGCATGATGCCTTTATTTCGATTGATGGCGGAAATCCACTTTCTGTGGACGACGCCTATAGAAAATTTATTGTTGGAGTTGCATCAGGGACGAGTGAATCCATAAACTATGCGGAAGAGCAAACAATTCTCACCGACCAACTTAATAACAAGCGTTTGTCAATGTCTGGCGTTACACTTGACGATGAAATGGCTAATATGATGAAATATCAACATGCCTATAATGCGTCTGCGAGACTGGTAAACACTGTGAATGAAATGATGGAAACTGTAACAAATATGGTTGGTAGATAATGTTTTAGTTAGGAGGTCCCCATGAGGTCATCATTATTCGAATTTGGCGTAGCGGTTTCAGGTTTAACCACAGCTCGTGCCGGATTAAACGTAACAAGTAACAATATCGCAAACGCAAGCAATAAGGGATATTCAAAACAATATGTTGAGCAAAGAGCGGCTCGCCCGCTATCTTTTTATAATGGCCGTGGTATGACAGGTACTGGTTCTGAAGTTTACGGCGTTGGCCAGTTGCGTAGTGTTTATTTAGATAATAAATACTGGCATGAAAAATCTATTCAGGGCGAATATGAAATGAAAGTATCGCAGCTAAACCTGACAGAGACGATTTTTAGCGGTATGTCTGAAACAGGTGTAACAGGGCTATTTGATAATTTATTCCAGACGATTCAAGACTTATCTCATAATGCGAGTGATGATACATATCGTACAAATGTTGTTGCTGCAGCAGAAAGCTTGGCGAAGCAAACCAACTCTGGTGTTGAGGCACTCAAGAGCCAACAGGCAGACATCAACAGCGAAATTGGCACCATCGTCCAAATTATGAATAGTACTGGCAACCAAATAGTGAGTTTAAATAGACAAATAAGCACATTTGAAATAGATGGTTCACGTGCAAATGATTTGCGTGACCAAAGAACAAGGTTGCTTGATGAACTTTCAAAGTATATTAATGTTGAAGTTCGTGAAGAAGAAATGAATAACGAGTATGCACTTGGCAAATTTCCTGAACCAGAAGATAGGGGACGTAGCGACAAGCGAATGACAATCCTTATCAATGGGGAAGAATTTATAAATCATCACACGTTGTACCCATTGCGTGTGCAAGAACGTGAAGCACCTCTTTTTGTAACCGATTCACCAAAGCTATACGATATTTATTATTCTGGTAGCAATAAAAAACTTGACTTGTATAGCCCAGAGCTTAAGGGTGAGCTGAAAGGTTTAATTGATATTAGAGATGGAAACAATACCTATTATTGTAGACCTACCAATGCGGGGTACACTCCTTTATCTGATGAGATTGGACAGTTAAGACTTGAAAATGTTAATAAATCCGATTTAGGTAAAACAGGAATGATTGAACTGACAGATGTAACAGGTGCCAGAGCGACGTTTTTATATGAAGACATGGTTTATTACCCTGATAATGAAAATCCGGAAAAAAGCTATATGACTGTAAACGTAAAAAAGCCCAGAGACTTTAGTACGTTTGATACATTTGCTAATGGAGCCAAAGTGGAAATTGGACGGTCAACTTCATACAAAGGTATTCCGCATTACATGAACAAATTAAACGAGCTTGTTCGTACATTTGCCAGAGCAATGAATGAAGGCACCGATAGAAACGGTCAAAAGATTGAAGGCGTTCAAGGATATATGAATGGTTTTGACTCGTATGGCAACACAGGAAATTACTTGTTCACTTTCGACGAATCTGTTGTTGACTCCAGCAAACAACTAGACTATTATCTAATGAATGCTGAAAATTTTCAAGTGAGCTCAGCTTTAAAGGGCGACCCGAAAAAACTTAGTGCAAGCAATGTTTATAATAGTGGAGAAAGCAATAACAATATTATTCTTCAGTTTATGGAAATCAAAAACAGTCGGAACCTGTTTGTTGAAGGCAAGGTTTCTGACTTTATTGTGGGAATATCTGGAGAACTTGGTATAGACGTGAAGCAATCGAAAAATTTCAATGTCAACTATACAGAAGTTGCTGCCAATATTGATAACCAACGCACAGCAGTTTCGGGCGTTGATATAAATGAAGAAATGGTTGAGATGACCAAGTATCAACAACTTTATCAAGCGTCTGCAAAACTTGTAAACGTAATTGATAGTATCTACGATACTTGCATCAACCGATTAGGCGTGTAAGGCGAGGGGTGTCCAAATGAGAATTACAAACCCAATGATTAGTAATAGAATGATGTTAAATCTTAATCGTGGTATGCGTAAGGTTGATGGGCTTTACAATCAGCTTTCTACCGGTAAACAGGTTATCTTTCCGTCGGACGATCCGATTCTTGCTGGTCGTGCTCTTAAATTTCGTACAAATGTATTAGAAGTTGAGCAGTATCAGAGAAACGTTGGTCAAGGCGTTTCATGGATGGAGATTAGCGAGGGCGGTTTTAATAATGTCAATAATGTTATGAGCCGTATTCGTGAACTTTCTGTGCAAGGCGCGAGTGATGAAAACAGATATGATGACCGCCAGAAAATCGTTACAGATATTCAAGAACTTGTAAAACAGCTTGGAGCAGAAATGAATATTAGCTATGCAGGTCGTTATGTTTTTTCTGGATACAGAACAGAACAGCCTCCTTTGCTTGAAAAAGATACGAATGCCATATATAATGTAACACAGAGTTTTATGGGTACGGACATAGAAACAATAGATGCTTTAAAAGCAAAAAAAGAAGTGGGCGGCCCAACAGTTCTTAGTGTACAAAAAAAAGTAGATATGTTAAAGTTAGCGTATAAAGGCAATATTGATGTAGACAACTTGAAAGTCACTTATGTGAATGAAGATGGAACTGAGGGTTCTAGTTTGTGGCCAACCATTCTTAACTCAATTGATGAGCTTGAAACAGTGGATGCAGATAAATTGTATTTTGTTAAAAATACTGGTGAGTTTGTAGTCGGAGGTGACGTTAAGACTCAAATGCTTTCCATGCATAAAAGCATTGAGGTCAATTATACAAAAACAGGATTTTTAAAGGGCGACATCAACCCTGTTGTATACTTTGATTGTGAATACATTGACCCGAACAATGCTGATAACAATAGACAATATAACATGGACAATCAAACCATGCAGTATGAGTTTGGTGTAAATTCTTTGATTCCTGTAAACAGCTTGGCTAAAGATGTTTATACGGATAAAATGTATGCTGACTTAGTTAAGTTTTGTAGCTCGATTAAAGACATACCTGTTAATACAATTGAGACACTTACATCAAATGGAATGACAGAAGCAGCAGCAAAGGAAAGACTTGCAGATGAAGAAGATATGCTTAGGCAAGTAACTCAAACACGTTTTAATAACTTGATTGGGTTGATTGATAAACATGTTGTTGGCGTTACCAAAGAGCACACGAATTTAGGAAGTCGAATGAGCCGTTTGCAGTTGATTGAAAACAGGCTTATGGAAGACAGACTTAATTATAAAAAGCTATTATCAGACAATGAAGACGTTGACTACATGGAAGCTTCTATGGACTTAAACGCTGCTGAAAGTGTGTATCAGGCTGCTTTGCAGACAGGAGCTAAAATTATTCAATTAACACTTGCAAATTATATTAATTAGTACTAAACTAAGGAGGGTTATTGTGAAACTGAAAACAAAACATTTTGGCGAATTGGAAATTTCTGAGGACATAATCATTAACTTTGAAGAGGGTATACCAGGGTTTCCAAACACAAAACATTTCGTTATCCTTGAGGAGCCAGAAGAAGTAATCTTGGGACATAGTGAAGTTTTCTATTGGTTGCAATCAGTAGAAGAAACAGATGTTTCACTTATCATCATGGACTTAACGAAGGTTATGCCAGATTATAATCCGTTAATTAATACAGAGGAAATTAAGAGCTTAGGCTCAATTGAGACAGAAGTTTTCTATTTCTATAACGTAGTGGTTCTTCCTGATGAAATAGAGAAAATGAGCGTAAACTTACGAGCTCCAATTGTTATTAATGATAGATTGAAAAAAGGTAAACAAGTGCTATCCGAGAACGATGGTTATCCAATTAGATATTATATTTTGCAGGAGCTAAATAGAAAGATGTAGGTGATTATATGCTTGCGCTCACACGTAAAAAAGGTGAATCTATTGTAATAGACGAACACACGGAAGTGGTCGTGCTAGGTATTCAGGGAGAGCAAGTCAAACTAGGCATAATAGCACCTAAGAATATACCTGTTCATAGAAAAGAGATTTATGAACAAATACTTGCAGAAAACTTGGAAGCCTCAAAAAGCAGAGACTTATCTGCAATCAAAAAAGCTTTTAATAAAGGCTAAAGGAAAGTAGTTTCCTTAACTTGAGAAAACCTGTCCAGTGGGCAGGTTTTTTGTGCATACATTTCGTTTTAGAGGTGATATACATAAAAAAAATTATGTACTTGCTTGTGCTCTTGGCACTGGCGTTCTTTGCACTCTTAGTGGGCTGTAGTAAAAACGAGAAAACCCTTCCTGCGTTTGCAGATTCAGATAAAGCAGAAATACCTATTGCAATCGAACCAGAAAAATCCTGTAGCAGACTTACCGATTATATGTTTTTCGACTATAAATTAGGCAGCTTGACAATTGATAAATATTTTTTTGAGAGTAGTCAAATTACTGAGACGGATAAATATTATGATCATGAATATGAGTTTAGGTTTACAGTGGATGACATAGAAAAATTTGGGCTAGGTCAGATACCGATTGTGGACTGGTACTTGCAAGGCTTTTCGGTTGTAAAAGATGGACAAGTCTTGTTGCTTACCGCAAAAGAAAAAAGAATTACTGCTTTTGAAAGAAGCGAGGACAACGATTTTATTTATATCAAGCCAGTTCATCCAAGAAAAATATATAAAAAAATAGCGGTTATTGATGCGGGACATGGAGGGGAAGACAGCGGTGCATGGTCAGTACCCGATGTTGTTTCTTTTAACAACAAAAACAGAGTAATTGAGAAAGACTATAACCTTGATTTGGCATTAAAGGTCGCAGAACTTTTTAGCGACGATGACCAGATCAAAGTGTATTTGACACGTAGCACGGACACTTTTTTAACATTAAGTGAACGAAGAGAAATTAGAGATTACACGGCAGATGTTTTTGTCTCCATTCATCTCAACTCTTCCGAAAGCAAAAAATCAACTGGTTCCATGACATATTTTTATGGAATGCTTGAACCTGTTGAATATAGCAGCAAAATGTTTGCAGATGACATGATTCGCACGATTCAGGCACAAACAAAACTCGAAGGTGGTTTCATTGAGTATGCAAACTATGCAGTTTTACGAGATTCCCTTGTGCCAGCGACCCTTGTGGAAGTTGCTTTTCTTACAAACGAAAATGATTTAAACAGATTGGTTGACAAAAATTTTAGCGATGAAGTATCTCGAGGTATTTATAACGGCATTAAAGAAGGTTTATCAAAAACCAAAATAATTGAAAGTTAAATTTTAGAGGTGAAAACTATGGCTTATAAAGATATTCAACATTTCATGCGTGTGCTTGAACGAAAAAACGAACTCAAACGGATCTCGGCGAAAGTAAGCCCGATTCTTGAAATAACCGAAATTGCGGACAGGGTTATGAAAGAAAACGGCCCTGCTCTGCTTTTTGAAAATGTAAAAGGCTCGGAGTTTCCAGTTTTAATCAATGCGTTTGGCTCTTATGAGCGAATGAGTATGGCGATTGGTGTGGATAGCTTTCAAAATATCGGCAAAGACCTTGAGTATTTAATGAACATTTCCAATTACACAAATATTGTAAGCCTAGCAAAGTCTATTCCAGAACTTGCGAGGCTTTTGGCTGTGTTCCCAATAAAAGTTAAGAAGGCGGCGTGCCAAGAAGTCATTGAGGATGCTGACCTCGATAAAATTCCTGTGTTAAAATGCTGGCCTGGTGACGGCGGGAGATTTATGACGCTGCCGCTTGTTTTTACAAAAGATCCAGAAACAGGAACCCAAAATATCGGCATGTACCGTTTACAAGTGTATGATAAAAATACGACAGGTATGCATTGGCATTTGCATAAAGACGGACGTGAGATTTATGAGAAGTATCGCAAGATTGGCGGAAGAATGCCTGTGTCGGTTGTAATCGGTGCAGATCCGGCAACTGTTTATGCGGCAACAGCGCCGCTTCCAAAAATGATTGATGAGCTGATGTTCGCTGGATATTTAAGGAAAATGCCGATTCCCACGGTGAAATGCATTACAAATGATATTTATGTACCAGCCAACAGTGAATTTGTTTTGGAAGGTTATGTTGACACCGAAGAGCTAAGAGTGGAAGGGCCATTTGGTGACCACACTGGTTATTATTCAGAGAAAGACGTGTACCCTGTGTTTCATGTGGAGAAAATTACCAGAAAGAAAAATCCAGTTTACATGGCGACAATTGTTGGCAAGCCTCCAATGGAAGATTGTTATATTGGTAAAGCTACAGAAAGAATGTTTCTGCCGCTTGTGAAAATGATTGCCCCTGAAATTGTGGACATGAACTTTCCACTTGAGGGTGTTTTCCATAATTGCGTCATTGTGTCAATTAAAAAGAAGTTCCCCGCTCATGCTAAAAAAATCATGAACACGCTCTGGGGTAGTGGGCAAATGATGTACACAAAAATGATAATTGTGGTTGACGAAAACGTTGACCCACATGACGTATCCACCGTTGCTTGGAAAGTGTTTAATAATATTGACGCAAAGCGAGACGTTGTGATTTCTGATGGGCCACTTGACGCACTTGATCACGCTTCACCAATGCGATTTATTGGCAACCGTATGGGCATTGATGCTACTAAAAAATGGAAATCAGAAGGCTATGACAGAGAGTGGCCAGACGACATCGAAATGTGTGGCAAAGTTAAGAAAAAAGTGAGTGCAAGGTGGCAAGAGTATGGTTTTAAGTAAGATAAACAATTACGGAAAGCTCGTAATGTTTTCTCATACGATTTTTTCGTTGCCATTTGGAATCATCGCCATGCTTTGGGCGGCGAACGGCGTACCCCATGCGAGCACTTTCTTTTATATTTTCCTCGCTTTGGTTGCCGCCAGAAACGGTGCAAACGCTTTTAACCGAATCGCAGATAGGGCGATTGATATTAAAAACGAACGCACGAGCAAGAGAGTCCTTGTCACAGGGCAAGTGAAGCTTTGGGAAGCCTATGCCATTACGGCGGTGTGCTTTTTGGTTTTGGCTTTTTCGGCGTATATGTTAAATACGCTTTGCCTAATTCTTTTGCCGTTTGCACTTGGTATTTTTCTACTGTACTCTTACACAAAGAGGTTCACTTGGTTATGCCATTATGTTCTTGGCGTGGCTTGTGGTGGTGCTCCTGTGGGTGCGTGGATTGCAGTTACAGGAAAAATTGAGCTTGTGCCATTGGTTTTGGGTGCGGCTGTTTGTATGTGGATTGCTGGCTTTGATATTATTTATGCCACGCAAGATATTGAATTTGACCGAAAAGAAAGACTGCACTCCGTGCCAGCAAAATTTGGACTTGCAACTGCGTTATGGATTTCTAGAGTATCGCATATTATTTCTATTTGTTTATTAACGAGTTGCTATTTCTTGATGGATAGAGGGATTTTTTATCTTGTCGGTTGTTTTGCTTCGGCAGTGTTGCTCGCTATTGAGCACTTTAATGTTGCTCCACAAAATAGGAACAAAATGATTTTTGCATCGTATAGTATCAATCAAATTTTGAGCCTTGTGTTTTTTGCGTTTGCTATGCTTGACTTCTTAGTAAAGTAGGGTGTTATTATAGAACGGTATATTTTGGGAATCACTGGTGCAAGCGGAAGTGTGCTTGCAAAAAAAGCAATTGAGTTTTTGTCCACAAAAAAAATGGAACTGCATATCGTCGCAACAGAACATGGCGAAAGTGTTTTCAGATACGAAACAGGGCTTGAACTGAAAACGTTTGTCAGTTCATTTTCAGACCAAGCAGAGTTGATTCTGCATGACAATAGAAATATGTTCTCATCAATTGCAAGCGGCTCTTTTTGCGTGAGAGGAATGATTATCATGCCTTGTTCTATGGCGACACTGGGCAAGCTTGCGGCTTGTGGCGGTGATAGCCTTTTGATTCGAGCGGCGGATTGTTGTTTAAAAGAAAGAGTACGGCTGGTTGTTGTACCAAGAGAAACGCCCCTACATTCAACGCACTTGAGAAATATGCTAACGCTAAGCGAACTCGGAGCAGTGATTGTTCCGCCTGTGCCGACGTTTTACGCAAAGGATACGAGCATGGATGGGACAATTAACGGAATCGTTGGCCGTGTTTTAAAAGCTTCATGCATTGAGAACGACTTGTACATGAAATGGGGCGAAAGCCATGATTAACATTGATTTTGATGAAGTCTACTATTCTAAAGCTTTGCCAGTGACTAAAAACTTTGAGCTCAAAATTTCCAAAGGTGAGATTGTCACGTTGGTCGGGGCTTCGGGCTGTGGAAAATCCACGATACTAAAAATTATTGCAGGGCTGCACCAAGGATATTCAGGTAAGCTTGAAATGCAAGCAAATATGAGAATTGCACTTGTACCACAGAATTTTGGTGTTCTACCGTGGAAAACCGTTTACGAAAATGTGGTGCTCTTAAAAAGCCTTGAGCAAAAAAAAGTGGATACTGAAAAAGCCATGGAGCTAATCAATAAGCTTGGGCTTTCAGGTTTTGAACAGCAGTATCCGCTCCGATTAAGTGGTGGGCAATACCAAAGGGTTTCACTTGGACAAGCATTTTTCTACGAACCAGATATTCTTTTAATGGATGAGCCTTTTTCTGCCCTTGACCTAGAAACAAAAAAAGAAGCCTGTGATATTTTTATAAAAATGCAAGCAGAGAAAAACATCACGACGCTTTTTGTTACACATAATTTTGAAGAAGCTAAATATCTCAATTCTAGGATTGTGAATATTAACAAGGTGCGAGCATGAAAAAACTCCAGAGCATTTTCATTTTTATGGTGATTTGGCAAATGATCGCCATGATTGTACAACATAAAATTTTTCCGACCCCAATAACGGTTTTGCTGGAGCTTAAAGATTGTTTTGACGTGATAATCGTACATATTGGTTACAGTTTTGTTCGGCTTGTTGCTGGCGTGTTCCTTGCGGTTTTAATTGGAGTGCCGATTGGAATTTTGCTTGGGTATTTTAAGAAAGTGGGCAACCTGTTTATCCCCATGATTTATATGCTGGGGCCAGTGCCAAAGGTGGCTTTGTTGCCACTTATCATGCTTGTTTTTGGAATTGGAAACATGTCCAAAATTTTTATAATTTTCATAATCGTTGTATTCCAGATTATCATTGTAACCTGTGATGCCGTGAAAAATATACCAGAACAATATTATCAGACGTTTAAAGTGGTTAGAGCAAAGCCTTTTGATATGATTAAACATATTGTCATACCTTCGGTTATGCCAGAACTTGGCACATCGCTTCGGGTGGGGCTTACCACAAGTATTTCCGTTTTGTTTTTTGCAGAAAACTTTGGAACGCAATATGGACTGGGTTTTTATATCATGGACAAGTGGATGATCATGGACTATCCGCAAATGTATTTAGGAATCTGCACCATGGGTATCGTTGGGCTAGTAAGCGTTGGCATTATTGATTTGTTAGAGAAAAGGCTTTGCCCTTGGAAGTAAAAAACCGGAATAGTCCGGAGCATATCGCTCCTTCTATTCCGGTTTTTTATTATTTTTCGCATACTGTTCCAAAATATATTGCTCTTTATATCCCAAAACCTTTGGCACATAGTCTTGTGTTTCAGCATAAGGGGGAATGCCGCCATACTTGGTGACACTTCCGGGGCCTGCATTGTACGCCGCAAGTGCGAGTTGTTCGTTATCGTCAAACTGGTTGAGCATTTGGCTCAAATACTTTGTGCCGCCCTCAACATTGTCTTCAATGTCAAATGCATTGTTTACGCCAAGCGAAGACGCTGTTGTTGGCATCAGTTGCATCAAACCCATGGCACCAGATCTTGATACTGCATCTGTATCGAAGTTGCTCTCTTGTCTGATTACTGCTTTGATTAAATTTGGGTCTATTTGATATTTGGCGGCGGAACTTACAATGGCATCGTCAATAGCTGCGGTAAGTTCTGTTGGGTTATCGGTTGCACTATTGATGTATGAATTTAATACATCTTGAAAACTAGAAGGTGCAGTTTCACTATTGTTTGTTGCGTTGGCGTCTTTGCTTATATTTGAACTTCTTCTTGAGCCGAAACTGATTGGGACATTTATGCGGCTTTGAATATCGTTTAAAATTTCATTGTACATGGATGAAACAGAAATACTCATAATGTCACCTCTTATTTTTTTCTAATACTTAAATTATAACATAAATAATCTTTGGTGTCTAAATAAAAATTTAAAATTAAATTCGATTTTGCTTGCTTAAATGGCGGTTATCGGTTATAATATCTGATTGTAACAAGTGTCAGTACGGGCGTTCCGCTGTTGCGGATTTGCATTAAGAACTCCCTTGAGGGAAGGAGGAACTATCATAATGAACAATGTTATTAGAGAAATCGAAAATGAGCAACTTAAGAAAGAAATCACTCCTTTTAGAGTTGGCGATACAGTGCGTGTTTATGCAAAAATAGTTGAAGGCACTCGTGAGAGAATTCAAATGTTTGAAGGTATCGTTATTAAAAGACAAAACGGCGGCGTTAGAGAGAATTTTACAGTGCGTAGAGTATCTTACGGTGTTGGAGTTGAAAAAACTTGGCCACTACATTCACCACGTGTTGACCGTATTGAAGTTATACGTAGAGGTATTGTTAGACGTGCAAAACTTTACTATCTTCGTGATAGAGTTGGTAAAGCAGCTAAGGTTAAAGAAGCGATTGGCAAAAGATAGTTACGCAGGGGGGTGGGCAGAATGCTACACCCTTTTATTTATTATTTTTTTGTAAATGTAAAAAAGAGGTGTTTTATGAACTGGCTTAAAAATTTTTTCTTGGATTCGAAAATGAAAGAAGCAAAGGAATGGATCATAACCATTCTTGCAGCGATT
>JAVBKL010000197.1:0-5085 GCA_031554055.1 Eubacteriales bacterium
TGAGCTCAACACTTGCTTTGAGAGCGTCTATTTGTTGAATGGATGCACAGTTTATTGCGTATTCAAGTGCCGCTTTGTTTTGTTCAACCTAGGCTTCTGCCGCCGTTATTGATTGTTGTGTCGCACCTTTTTTTAGAAGTTCGAGACTTGCCTCTGCTTGTTCAAGTCTTGCTGTTGCCGCTTCAATCGCTTGATCGGTTGCCCCACGTTTTAACAATGCAAGGTTTTCTTCCGCAATGCTCTGCTCTGTTTCTGCATTTGTCAATTGCTTCTGTGCACTATCGAGAACATTTGATGCGTCTGTAAATTTTTGTTCAGCAATGGCTCCCGCATCACGTAACGCTTTTATGGAATCTAAATTTTGTTTTTGATAATCATAATTCTGTTGTGCCAAAGCAATATTGTTCTGTGCCGCAACTATTTTTAACTCGGCTTGGGCAATTTGTTCTTCGCTTGTTCCCGCTTTTATGTCTTCGAGATTTGCTTTTAACTCTTTCACTTTGGCTTCCGCCTGTGTAATTTGCTCCTCACGGTTTCCCGATTTTACCTCAGCAAGCTTTGCTTCAGAAATTTTTAAATTTGCCTCTGCTTGTTTCACTTGCTCAACTCTGGTACCGGCTTCTAGGTCTGCAAGTTTCGCTTTTGCTTGTTTTAAATTTGCTTCGGCTTGTTTGACTTGGACTTTTGCATCACTCGAATCTACTCTTGCAATCACGTCATTCACTGCAACTTGTGAACCCTCGTCAACCAAAATCTCTGTGACCTTGCCATTTATTTCAGAAAATAAATCAATTTCTGTCGCCTCAATTGTGCCGCTTAAAACCAAATTTTCTTCCTTAGCGTGGCAACCTGTGGCTAAAACTAAAACTGCGGTCATGATTGCAAGTAATTTTTTCATTTTGCACCCTCCTCTAAAATTCCACCGAGTATCAAGTCTATAATCTGTTCAATTTCTGCGTCTGTTGTGAGCGCTTTTTCTTTATTTGTATAGCTTGAAAAAACATTTATTTGTATGATACACAATGCGATTGTTCCGATTACCATTCTGATAATCATTTCTGGCTCTGCCTTTTTAATTAACCCTCGGTTCATACATTCCACAACAAAACCTTTCACCATTGGAAACACACGTACCGTTAACTTCTTTATAAAAAAATCTCTTATCTCGGGGTGGTACCTGATTTCTGAAAATACAACCACCATCATATCCGAATGCTTCTCGACAATCTTCATTCTGTCTTTAAACAACATGATGAGCACTTCTCTTAACGACTTGTTATCAATCTGTGCAAAAATATCTTCAATTGGTCTAATCAGTACGTTCTCTGTAAAGAACTCCGCCGACTTATCAAACACTTTTAAAAGAATATCTTTCTTCGTTTTAAAATATCTAAAGATTGTTCCCTCTGCCACTTGTGCCTCTGATGCAATCTCCGCTGTCGTTGTTGAGCCGAATCCTTTTGCCAAAAAAATTGAAACTGCCGCATCTAAAATTTTTTGTTCCTTATCTTCTTTTTTCATTTTTTATCACCTCTCTAAAAATGAGTGATTACTCACTTTTCATTTTACACAAAAAAAATTCTTTGTCAATAGCTTTAAAAAAATAAAAATACCGTACAGCCCATCTCGGCCATACGGTACTCAATTTTTAAAAGTTATGCTACAACTACAGCCGTGCCAGAAACAGTCACCATGAGCATTCCATTGTCTGCTCCCAACACTTCGTAGTCAATGTCAACGCCAATTACTGCATTGGCACCCAGTGCTGCCGCTCTTTGTGACATTTCTTCAAGCGCTTTTTCTCTCGCTTCGATGAGTTCATTTTCATAAGTCGATGAACGTCCGCCAAAGAAATTGCTAAAGCCAGCAACCAAATCTTTCACAACGTTTACACCGGCAACAACTTCGCCAAAAACGATTCCTTTGTAATCTTTAATTTGTTTGCCAGAAATTTCATGTGTAGTAGTAACTATCATACTGATTCCCCTCCTAATACTTCGTCAATGAATTCACCGTTTTTATAAAACAACTCGCCATCGGCAAAAATTTCGCCGTCTTCACGCATATCACAAATCATATCCCAATGAATGGCAGAATCATTTACGCCACCCGCCTTTGGAAAAGACGAGCCAAGTGCCATATGAATGGTGCCGCCAATTTTTTCGTCAAAGAGCATATTTCTTGTGAATTTTTTAATTCCGTAATTGGTTCCGATAGCAAACTCGCCGAACCGACTCGCGCCCTCGTCAAGTTTTAGCATCTCATGCAAATACTCTTCGCCTTTTGTTGCCGTCGCTTTGACTACCTTGCCCGCTTTTATTTCAAACGCAACATTCTCAACCAAGTGCCCATCATAAATTGCTGGGAAAGAAAAAGCGATTGTGCCGTCAATGTCGTGTTCGTCAGGTGAGGTATAAATCTCCCCATCAGGAAAATTCACAAGTCCACAGCAATTAATCCATGTACGGCCTTTCGTACTCACTCGCAAATCGACGTCCTTGCCTTTTACAATGATTTCACTCTTTGTATCGAGGTACTTGACCCATCTTTCTTGTTCTTCAGCAATTTTTTCCCAATGAGCAATCGGGTCGGCTTCATTGATATGTCCCGCTTCGTACACAAAATCTTCGTATTCTTCAAGGCTCATCTCTGCTTCTTGGGCATCTGCATCAGTTGGAAACTGCGTTCCGCACCAACGTAAACTTCCATCACCTGTACGTTCTCTGTACACTTTTCGGTTGTCAACATTTGCTTTCTTATTCATCGTCATTCGCTCTGGTTGCAAGTTGTTATGAGCTCGCAAATTTTTTGATGCCCATGAACTTAGCCAAACATCGCCCTCTTTGACTGCTCGACCCATGATATTATTCGGCTGTGAAACTTGCAAGTCATCGCCATTTTTTATGATGTCCTCTTTTACTTCTGGCAATTCCACTACATATTCAACAATTCCGCCAGCCTTTGTTGAAGCCTTTGCAACTGCGATGATGAACGGAATCGCCACGTCCTCGGCTGTGATAAATACATTATCGCCTTTTTTTACTTTTGTTGAGTAGTTTACCAAAACTTCTGCAAGCTTCTCAAGCCGTTGGTCTCTCATTTAAAAACCCCCATCAGTTTTTTAGTACGCTTTTCCCCAATATACTAACTTCTTCGCTGGTTTACCACAGCAAACACAAACTTCTGTTATGTTTTCTTGCTCAAAAGGAATACATCTTGAAGTCGCCGCAACTTTCTCTTTGATCGCAAGCTCACAAGCTTCGTCCTCGCACCACATTGCTTTGATGAACCCTGGTGTTTCGTTTATGGTTTTCTCAAATTCTGCCATGTCTTTTGCAGTATACGTTTTGCTGTCACGAAGGTTTGTTGCTTTCACAAGCAAATTACTTTGGATTTCTTCAAGAAGTCTCGCCACTTCACTTTCGAGTTCGTCGAGTTTCACTGAAATCTTCTCGCCTGTATCACGTCTTGCAAGAACCGCTTCGTTTTTCTCAATGTCTTTAGGTCCAATTTCAAGGCGGATTGGAACGCCCTTCATTTCGTACTCGCTAAATTTCCAGCCTGGGTTTTTATCAGACTCGTCAAGTTTTACACGGCAAAACTTTAAGAGGCGTTCTTGAAGCTCACGTGCTTTGTCCATGACTCCTTCTTTATGAGAAGCAACTGGAATAATCGCAACTTGGATTGGTGCCACTTTTGGAGGAAGCACAAGCCCATTGTTATCGCCGTGTAGCATGATTAACGCACCGATTAATCTTGTTGAGAGTCCCCAAGATGTTTGGTGAACATATTGCAACTGATTGTTCTTGTCTGTATATTGGATGCCAAACGCTTTGGCAAATCCGTCGCCAAAGTTGTGTGAAGTACCCGACTGCAATGCTTTTCCATCATGCATCAAGCTCTCTATGGAATACGTCGCTTGCGCTCCAGCAAATTTTTCACACTCTGTCTTTTGTCCTTTGATAACAGGCAGAGCCAATATATTTTCGCAGAATTCTGCGTACACGTTTAGCATATCAATTGTCTCTGTTTGCGCTTCTTCACGTGTTGCATGAGCGGTGTGTCCTTCCTGCCACAAAAATTCTCTTGTACGCAAGAATGGTCTTGTTGTTTTTTCCCAACGAACCACCGAACACCATTGGTTGTATTTCTTTGGCAAATCTCTATGCGATTGAATGATGTTTGCATAATGCTCGCAGAATAATGTTTCAGAAGTTGGACGAATACATAATCTTTCTTGCAGCTTTTCAGAACCGCCATGCGTAACCCATGCAACCTCTGGTGCAAACCCCGCTACATGGTCTTTCTCCTTTTGCAACAAACTTTCTGGAATAAACATTGGCATGTACACGTTCTCATGCCCTGTCGCTTTGAAACGTCCGTCAAGTTCTTTTTGAATTAACTCCCAAATTGCATAACCATAAGGCCTAAGAATAACGCAGCCGCCCACTGATGAGTAATCCACCATATCGGCTTTTAACACAACATCTGTGTACCATTGTGCAAAATCTTTCTCCATATCCGTAATCGCTTCCACTTTTTTAACTTTTGCATCAGCCATAAAAATCTTTCCTTTCTCAACATGTATAGTATTTTTTATTTTTGGACACAAAAAAAGCCACTGTCCAACAAGGGACCGAAGCTATCGGCGGTACCACCCTAATTAGTAGCTTCATAAAAGCTACTCACTCACAAACCTTTAACGCAGGCATACGCCGCTTTTGGCGGACTCTAAGAGCTGGTTCAAAGGCGATTGTTAGGAGCTTTTCAGCACCGCTCCTTCTCTGAAAACAAATCAGTCAATTAATCTTGACGACCCTCTACTATTTCTTATCAACGTTTCATTAAATTATATTCCTTTTTGTAGTCAGATGTCAAGGTATAAAGAAATGAAAAAAATTTAAATTAGTGCTTGACAAATACACAGACTTATCCTATAATAACAAAGTCGGCAACAGCAACCGACAAAATGGTTCAATAGCTCAGTTGGTTAGAGCGCTGGCCTGTCACGCCAGAGGTCGAGGGTTCGAGCCCCTTTTGAATCGCTCCGGGAGTTTAGCTCAGCTGGGAGAGCATCTGCCTTAC
>JAVBKL010000209.1:0-14337 GCA_031554055.1 Eubacteriales bacterium
TATGGAATGGTCGCTTGGCAAAATCATTAATCCACCTGGATGCTGTCCCGTAGTTCGCTTTATTCCGGTGCAACCGTTTTTAATTCTGTTAAGTTCTGCTTTAGAAAATGTCAGATTACGTTCCTCACAATATTTAAGAACAAAACCTATTGCGGTTTTATCTGCCAGTGTACCGATTGTTCCCGCTTTAAAAACATTTCCAGAACCAAAAAGAAATTCTGTATAGGCGTGTGCCTTCGCTTGGTATTCACCTGAAAAGTTAAGATCAATATCTGGTTCTTTGTCGCCGTCAAAGCCTAGAAACGTTTCAAAAGGAATGTCATGCCCATCTTTATTTAGTATTTGCCCACACTTTGGACAAATGGCATCGGGCATATCACAACCAGAAGCCCCTGAAAAGCTCTTTACAATTTCCGATTCGAAATCTGAGTACTTGCAATTTGGGCAAATGTAATGTGGCGGCAGCGGATTTACTTCTGTTATGCCTGTCATTGTCGCAACAAACGATGAGCCAACCGAACCTCTTGAGCCTACTAAATATCCATCTTCGAGGGATTTCCAAACAAGTTTTTGTGCGATAATATACATAACAGAAAAACCATTTTTAATAATCGAATCAAGTTCTCGGTTCAATCTATCCAGTACCAATTGTGGCAAGTCATCACCATAAAGTTCTTTTGCCCTATCCATAGAGATATTAAATATTTCTTCTTCCGCACCTTCAATCTTTGGTGGAAATGTTTCATCTGGTATTGGCTTTATGTGTTCGATCTGGTCTGCAATGAAATTTGTATTTTCGATTACAACTTTTCGTGCGGTTTCTTCGCCAAGATAGGAAAACTCTTCAAGCATCTCTTCGGTTGTTCTAAAATAAAGCGGTGCTTGTAAATCTGCATCTTTAAAACCTTCGCCCGCCATTATGATTCGCCTATAAATTTCATCTTCTGGGTCAATAAAATGTACATCACAGGTGGCAACTACTGGCTTGTTAAATTGCTCGCCAAGCTTGATTATTTTTCTGTTGACGTTTTTTAAATCCTCAATTGAGCTTACTTTTTCTTCTCGAACCAAGTACATATTATTTTCATATGGCTGAATTTCGAAGTAATCGTAAAAAGCCGCTAGCTCGTTGATAACTTTCTCTGGCTTGTTATCGAGAATCGCTTTGTAAAATTCGCCCGCTTCGCAAGCTGTTCCAATGATAAGTCCGTCTCTTAATTTTAAAAACTCGCTTTTGGGGATTCTTGGTCGTTTGAAAAAGAAATCAATATGGGATTTTGAAATAAGCTCATATAAATTTCTCAACCCAACATAGTTTTTAACTAGAATAATAGCGTGGTAATATTTTAACTTCTTTTTGTCTATTGATTCGCTTGCTAAAATATTAATTTCTTGCAAAGAGCGAATATTTTTTTCTGCCAATATATCCGTGCATTTTATAAAAATCTCTGCTGTGGCTTTTGCGTCATCTACTGCCCGATGATGGTTTTCAAGTTTTACATCTAAATGCGTTGAAACAGATTTCAAGTCATGTTTTCCAAGTTCTGGAAACAAAGTTCTTGACAAACTGACCGTATCTAAAACCGTATTGCCGATGATTACATCTTTTTTCTTTGCGTTTGCAGCGATAAACCCAACATCAAAGGCGGCATTATGTGCCACCAGCACACTACCTTCTATGAATGCTAAGAACTCATCAAATACATCATCAATTTTGGGTGCGTCAACAAGCATTTGATCAGTTATTCCAGTGAGCTTAATAATTTTTTCTGGCAAGCTAACTTCAGGGTTGATAAATGTACTGTATCTGTCTGTGATAACGCCGCCAACAACTTTGACTGCACCAATCTCAATGATTCTATCGGTATCTTTTTGTAATCCTGTTGTCTCGAGATCAAAAACAACAAAGTTTCCGTCTAAATATTGTTCTGAATCCCCTTGTACCACCGCACCAAGATCGTCTACGAGGTAAGCTTCTACCCCATATATGGGTTTCACATCCGTGCCTTTGCACGCTTCCATAACTTCTGGGAATCCCTGAACAACCCCGTGGTCGGTAATTGCGATTGCTTTATGCCCCCACTTTGCGGCTCTTTTTATATATTCTTTCGCAGAGGTTATTCCGTCCATTGCACTCATTTGTGTATGCAAATGAAGCTCGACACGTTTTTCTGGCGAGTTATCCATTTTTTCTTGGGGTTTATCCACTTTTGAAAATTGAGAAGCCATCATATTTACTTCCTTAGAAAAGTCGTCATATTGAACTTTGCCTTGTAAGATTATGTAGTTTCCATCTTTTAAAGTGGAATTGTATTCCTCGGTGTATTTTTCTGGCTCTATAAAAAATTTGACAGTGATTGAATTGGTTGTGTCGGTTACATTAAAAGTAACAAGCAATCGCCCACTTTTGAGTTCTCGCTTCTCGAAGTCAAATATTTTTCCTTGAATAATTATTTCTTCATCAATATTTAATTCATCGGATAGCTTATGAACTTCGCCTGTAAGTTCTGGGTTAATTTTAATTTCATTACGAGGCCCTTTTCTCTTTTGAAAGTTGCCGAATTTATTTTCTTTTGAGTAACCTTGGCTTGCAGCCGCAACAGGTGTTTTGCTGATTGACTGAATTTCATTTTTTGTAGCTTCATTTAAATATTCTATATGTTTTTTATTATCGTGTATGCCTTCTTCTTTAGAAAAGACCACTCTTACATTTGCACCTAAGTTATCGTTGAGCATGGACTGTATTTTTTGGTCAATCCCCTTTTGCATAAAAAGGAGGAGGCTTTCATTTCTGATTTTTATGGTAAGCTTTCCTTCTTCAAACTCCCATGAAGATACTTCAAGCATTTTATGGCAAATTGGGCTTAACAACTTTACTGTATAGAGTACGTTCTCCCAATATCTCGCAATTGCCCTTTTCATATCCGTTTCTTCTAAGTCATACTGTATATGAATTTTCACTTCGTCCAAAAAGGAAAAACCTGCTTTCATTTCTTCCCGAAAAGAAACGAGAGCACTCTCCTTTATGATTCGGTTATGTTTTAAGCGTATGTCCATTCTTTTGGTTTTCTTTTGGACTTTAATGCTTAAAATCTCAGCCATAGCCAGCTCATTTAAAATGTTTCTCGACAAGTTCATTTTATCAAAAACATCTTTAAATTTCTTTGCAGCTTCCATTTTATCTCCCCTAAAAATTGGCTTTATTATAACTTATTGATCTCGCTTATAAGTTCTGCCAACAAGTCTTCTTCAGCCACTTTCCTTAAAATTTCTCCTTTTTTAAATATTAAACCTTGTCCGTCACCACCGGCAATTCCAATATCGGCTTCTCTGGCTTCTCCAGGTCCATTCACGGCACAGCCCATGACAGCGATTTTTATATCCTTGTCGATTGTATGACAATACTTTTCAACTTTTTCGGCAAGCTCTATTAAATTGATTGCAGTTCGCCCACAAGTTGGACAAGATACAAATGTAACGCCAAATTTTCGAAGCTCCAATGACTTTAAAATTTCACGAGCACATTTAATTTCTTCAACAGGGTCACTTGTTAGTGAAATTCGAATGGTATCACCTATCCCCCGACTTAAAATGGCACCAACACCTACCGACGATTTGATAGAGCCACTATAGATGGTTCCTGACTCTGTAATTCCCACGTGAAGTGGATAATTCACTTGTTTAGAGATTAGCTCATAGGCTTCAATTGTCATGTTTACACTGGAGGCTTTTATAGAGATTATAATTTTATCAAAGTTTAAATCTTCTAAAATCTTGGTGTGTCTTAAAGCACTTTCAACCAAACCGCTCGCATTTACTGTTTTATGTTTCTCTAAAATATCTTTTTCAAGCGAGCCAGAATTAACTCCAATCCGAATTGGAATATTTCTTTCTGCTGCTTTATTCACAACTTGCTTTATTCTTTCTATACTTCCGATGTTTCCTGGGTTAATCCGAAGCTTGTCTATTCCGTTTTCAATTGATTCTAGTGCAAGGCGGTAATCGAAATGTATATCAGCAACAAGTGGAATCTTTATGCTTGATTTAATCTGCTTGATTGCTCTTGCGGCTTCCATATCTAAAACGGCTACTCGTACGATTTCGCAACCAGCTTCTTCTAGTTTTTTAATTTGGTTGACAGTCGCCGCTATATCTCTTGTATCTGTATTTGTCATTGATTGAATGGAAATTAAATTCCCGCCACCGACAGGAACGTCGCCTACATTTACTACTCTTGTATTTTGTCTGTACATTTAATCAGCTCCAATTTTTATATACTCTTATAATAATCAATCAGCCTAGATTTTTCAAGTTAAGTTGTGTTATAATTATTAAAAACGAGGGGTGAATAACATGAGTATATACGATAAAAAATATTTAAGTATTGCCGAAGATATTTTGAACAATGGATATTTTGACAACAATCGTACAGGGATTCAGACTTACAAGCTTCCCCATCAGATTATGCAATTTGATTTATCACAGGAATTTCCCATATTGACCACAAAATTTGTTGCATTTAAAACAGCAATTAAAGAACTGTTATGGATTTTCAAGGATCAATCCAATGATGTTAAAAAGCTCCATGAACAAAACGTTCGTATTTGGGACGAATGGATGATGGAAGACGGAACAATCGGCACGTCCTATGGGTTTATTGTAGATAAATACAAGCAAATAGACAAGCTCATTGATAGTTTAAAAAATAATCCGCAAGACAGGCGAATGCAAATCAACTTATGGCAAATTCCATATCTTGATACAGGAGCACTGTACCCTTGCTGTTTTCTCACAATGTGGGATGTAACCGACGGAAAATTAAATTGTATGCTCGTTCAACGCAGTGGCGATTTTGGGCTTGGTGTTCCGTTTAACACTTCCCAATATGCGGCGCTTCAAATGATGATTGCACATGTGACGGGGCATAAAGTCGGACTTTTTACCCACGTAATTAATAATGCACATATTTATGAGAATCAAGTAGAAGGAATCAAACTGCAATTAACTCGCAAAGAACAAGCATATGAAGCACCGAAGTTATGGATTAACGAAAATATAAAAGACTTTTATGATTTTACGCCTGACGATATAAAGCTCATTGATTACAAATATCATGAGTCTATAAAAATGGAGGTTGCCATTTGATGCTTTCGCTAATTGTTGCCATTGCAAATAATAATAAAATTGGAATGAAGGGTCAATTGTTGTGTAAATTGCCTGAGGATTTAAAGTATGTCAAACAAGTTACGCTGAACCAAACGCTCATCATGGGCAGAAAAACATATGAATCGCTACCAAGGATTTTGCCCAATCGAAAACATATCATCATCACTCGCAATGAAAATTATCATGTGGAGAATGAAATGGTGCGTGTTGTCCATAGCCTAGATGAAGCCATTTTAGAATTTAAAAAAGCCTCAACAACTGGCGATGAGGCTTTTATTTTTGGCGGTGGCGATATTTACAAAGATGCCTTAGCCTTATGTGAACGGTTATACATCACTGAAATTTATGGGGACTTTGAAGCTGACACTTTTTTTCCTGAATTTGACAGGAGTAAATATACAACCGTTAGTAAATCTGAAATTTTAACGGATGACGTAAATGGAATTCAATTCAGGTGGGTTGTGCTTGAAAAACAGTTGTCATAAGTCCTTAAAATTTTCATCCGTCATTTGCCAGCTCAAGATTTTCCAGCGTCCGTCTGCTTCATCTTTTTGTACATACTAATTTCTATAAATACTGCCAAAAGTGTTGTAATACATAATCACTTGAACTTGGCAGTTTTTTGCGTTCTCTTCATCGTAGACAGTTCCTTTACGCTCCACGTTTAAGCAAATATTTCCGCTTTTATATAAGTTGGCTAGATGTAGCTTTAAATTTGACAATTGAACCTCTTGGTTTGATGATTCAAGCAATTCGCTCGAATAAACTTCTCTTTGGCGAATAAGAATCTCTTTTAAAGTTTCATCACTTTCAATCATGTTTGAATAAATCATATAGAAGGTGTCGTTATAAAAATCGACAACACCTTCTGGCGTGGTTGGATAATGGTTTTCGAGATCTGTCTGTTGTATTTTGTCATAGAGTTTTGAGGCTATTTTTTCTTTTTCCGAATTAAATTTTAATAGACCATCAGATGTTTCTGCTGGGTTATAAAATAATACGCCAAGCAAGATTGCCGCCAAGAAGGCTGCCGCAATTGCCGATAGTCCCACGACCAACCCAACTACAAATGTGCTCTTTCTTTTGTGTACTCTAACTTGCCGTGAGCTCTTGTTTTTCTCCAAATTCTCCACAACCTTTTAGCTTTGAAGTATTTTGTCTTCTGCTTCTTGTCTAAATTGATTTGTATAAAGATTGTAATAATGCCCTTTTTCTTGCATTAATGACTTATGGTTTCCACTTTCAATTATTTTTCCCTCGTTTATAACAAGTATTCTATCGCTTGTACGAATTGTAGAAAGCCTATGTGCAACGATAAAGCTGGTTCTACCTTGCAAAACTTTATCGACTGCCTTTTGAATGCTTTGTTCTGTTTCTGTGTCAATTGAAGATGTCGCTTCATCAAGTACGAATAGCCTTGGATCTGATAAGATTGCCCTTGCAAAAGAGACAAGTTGCTTTTCACCCGCAGACAATCGATCTCCGCCCTCGCCCACATCTGTTGAAAATTCATTTTCAAGTTTCATGATGAAGTCATAAGCATTTACCGTTTTTGCAGCTTGAATGACTTCTTCATCTGTTGCATCAAGTTTTGCATAGCGGATATTCTCCATGACGGAGCCACTAAATAAATGTGGTGTCTGCAAAACATAACCCAAATTTGATTGAAGCCATAACTGTGAGCGTTCACGATAATCTACTCCGTCAATGAGAACTTTTCCAGAAGTTGGCTCGTAAAATCTACAAAGCAAGTTGACAATCGTGCTTTTGCCAGAACCTGTTTCACCTACCAGTGCAATTTTTTCACCAATTTTAACTTTCAAATTAAAGTTTTCCAGCACCTTCTCGCCAGATTTATAAGAGAAGCATACATTTTGGTATTCAATCTCGCCTTTAATCTCTGGCCAGTTCTCGGTTTTGGGATTCAGTGCTGTACCGAATTTCTCGATAATTTCATCTGACTCTACAATTTCGGCTTCTGTATGGATTAAAGAAAGTGTACGTTCTGCCGCCGCTTGTGCCGATTGTAGTTCTGAAAATACCCTCGCTATTTGCTGAACAGGTTCAAACATGAGTGTTGCATATGTTATAAAAATACTGAGAGTTCCAAAGCTGATTTCGCCTAAAAAAGCTTGCTTTCCGCCAGAAAATATTACAAGACTCACACCCACGCTTGCGAGTGTTAATACGATTGGTAGAAAAAGCGAGGACAAAACAGCAGACCGAATACTTGATACCCTCATTCCTGATGAAAGAGCATCAAATTCTTCATAGTTTTTATCCTCTCGTACCAAAGTTTTTGTGGTACGAGCCCCATTGATTCCCTCATTAAAAGCTCCTGTTATTTGAGAGTTCATTTTTCTAACATCTCTTTGGCTTTGAAAAATTCTCTTTTGAAAATAAAAACTTGCGATGGCAAGCAACGGAATTACCGATGCTACTAGAATCGCTAGCTTGACGTTTAAGATAAACATATTTACCATTACAATTAAAATGATTGCGATTCCCCAAATAAGGTCGACACAACCCCACGCAATGACGTCTCCTATTCTTTGTGCGTCCGATGTCATTCTTGCCATAATCCAACCCACAGGCGTGTTGTCATAATACGAAAAACTTAGTTCTTGTAATTTTTTAAAACCATTTCTTCGTATATCATAAACAATTCTGCTTTCAAGTTTGCCAGCATTATAAATAAACAAATAAATTACAATTGATTGAAAAACAATCATTCCCATGTACACGCCAATAAACTGGGGCAACTGGGTTAAATCGGATTTGCCAATATAATTATCAATTGCATATCCTGTCGCAATTGGAAAAATAGAATCCATTGCGGCTAAAAGTGCCATGTTCAGTGTGATAAATCCTATTAATCTTTTGTGTTTGCTTAGAAATTTCCAAAGTTTTTTCCACAGTCCCAAATCAAAACTCTTGCTATAATCTTGTTCTTCATATCCGCTCATCATGTCACCTCGCTTTTATAGATTTTCGGTTTCTTCTTCAAGCATCGCTTGTATTGCCCAAATTCTTGAGTAGAGCCCTTCTCTTTTTATTAAATCGTTATGCGTTCCAATGTCGCTGACTTTTCCATTTTCAATGATGAAAATTCTATCTGCTTCCATTAAAGTCGTTATCCTTTGAGAAATAATAAAGGTTGTTACATCCTTGCTCCGTTCTTTTAAAGCTTGACGAATTTGTGAGTCAGTTTCGGTATCAACCGCACTTAATGAATCATCAAAGATAAGTATATCGCAATCCTTGATGAGCGTTCTTGCAATGGCAACACGTTGCTTTTGTCCGCCTGATAGCGTTACACCTTTTTCTCCAACGATTGTTTCATAACCAGACTCAAACTTCTCAATAACTTCATGCACAGAAGCCGTCCTGGTTGCCTCGAAAATTTCCGTGTCGCCTACATTTGCTCTCGCCATCTTTAGATTGTCTTTAATTGTCTTTGAATAAAGAAAAGGCTCTTGAAGCACAACCCCTACTTTTTCTCTCAACCACTTTTTATTGATGTTCCTAAGTTCTGTTCCGTTGACTTTAATCGAACCACTTTGATAGTCATAAAGTCTTAGTAGCAAGTGCATGATTGTAGATTTACCAGAACCTGTCGAACCTAAAATTGCAATTGTTTCACCCGATTGAATCGAAAAGCTCAACCCATTCAATATCGGTTTATTTTTCTCATACTCAAATTTAACATGATCAAAAACTAAATCTCCTTTAAGGTCTGGTGAAATTGCACCCGAGGTGTCCTCTTCTTTTGGAGTAAATAAAATTTCATTTACACGGCCCAAAGAAACTTGCATTTTTCCCATATCACCCAAAACTCTTCCCATGTTACGCACAGGCCACACAAGCATATTTTCATATGCCGTAAAAACGATAAGCGTTCCAAGGGATATTTCTCCGTTTACGGCCATGTACACTCCGGCAAAAAGCACGATTCCCACTTGCGACAAACTTAAAATATCAGAACATGACCAGAAATAAGCGAGCAGCTTACATAGATAAATATTCTTCACCTTAAATTCAGAGTTTTTGGCTTCAAACTTTTCTGTTTCAAATTTTTGTCTACCAAAAGCCCTAACGACTCTAACACCGCTCAAATTTTCTTGAAGAACTGTGGATAGCTCACCTTCTTTTTCATCAACTAGCAAAAACTGCTTTTTGATTTTTAAAAAGAAAATGAAAGATGTAATAAAAATAAAAGGTATTGTTATGATTGCGATAAGCGTAAGCTTTACATTTAGGTTTAATAAAATTACTACGGAGAAAATAACGATTAACAACGAGCGTACCACTTCAATTACTTGATTGGTAAGGAAACGCCTGATCGTGTCAACGTCAGACGTACAACGCTGAATCAAATCCCCTGTCTGTGCTTTTACATGATACTCATACGGTAAATTTTGCAAATGAGAATATAGCCTGTTTTTCAAGTCTCTTGCAATATTCTCGGCGGCTGTTGCCGACCAGCGACCTTTTAAATACGAAAACACACCTTGAAACGCCGTAACTGTTACGATTCCAATGCTCAAAATCCATAGGTTTTGTCTGATCAACGTAACGCCGCCAATGCTCTCAATGAAATTTATTAAGATAATCGGGAGATCAATTGGCTTGCCTTCGATGACTGAGTCAATGGTAAACTTGATGATAAGCGGTGTGATTAACGAAAATACAGTTGCTACAGCAACAGAAAGTATCGCTCCGACATATAACAATGTATTGCCTTTCATTAATTTAAAAAAAAATTTTAGTGAACCCATGTTTTCACTCCTTTAATGTTGATTTTTTACAAGTTTAAATAATCTTCATAGCTGTCAATATCTTGTACTTCTTTTGGGCATCTTATTTTACAGCAAACAATATCTGATAAATTTGCATGGATAATGGCTCTCGCTCCCACGTCACCTTGCAAACTCATAAGCTCGCTTAGATATTTCTTTGGAAATATGGCTGGGTTTACAAGATTTCCGTTGTTTTCTGTGACTATTATTTTTTCCCCATTTTCAAAATAAAGCTTCTGTAGTGACTGAATATGAACAAGACTTAAGTTTGGCTGATCACAAACAAAAAATGCAAATGCATCACCACTTGCTGCACTTACCCCCGCTTTAATGGAACTGCTTTGCCCGTTCGCTGCATTGCTGTTGCCAACAATTTTATATCCGTCAGAGAGTGCAATGATTTCTTGGTGATTCGTGACGATTATTCGCTCAAAAAAATCTGCTTGCAAAACAATGTCAATGATATGTTTAATCATCGGCTTACTTCTATAAGGAAGCAATAGCTTATTCTGTTTTGTCAACATACGACGGCTCGATCCTGAAGCCAATAGAATGGCTGTTACTTTCATAAAGTTCCTCCTTGTAATTCTTCTACAATCATAAATTATAAAAGAAAGATTGTCAAATGATTATGCTCATGTTAATATCTTTAGCAAAGAGGTGAATTTTTATGGCACTTGATGGTGGTGCAATATCTAATATTGTTCATGAACCAAAAGAAAAAGCTCTTGGCGGGCGTGTTGATAAAATATATTTGCCTGAAAAAGATGAGGTCATTTTTTCTATACGAAGCTTGGGAAACTCCTATAAGTTTTTGCTTAGTGCAAACTCTTCTCACCCACGAGCACATTTTACCAATCTCACCAAAAACAATCCCATGCAGCCGCCGCTTTTTTGCATGGTTTTGAGAAAACATATTAATGGCGGCAAAATCGTTGATGTGGTTCAGCCAAATTTTGAGCGTATTCTTGAAGTTCATATCGAGTCTTTAAATGAAATGGGCGATATGTCTACTAAACGTTTAATCATTGAAATTATGGGAAAGCACAGTAACATCATTTTGGTTAACGATGCAGGAATTATTCTTGACTCCGCAAAGCATATTACACTCGATACAAGTTCTGTGAGACAAATTCTTCCGGGACTAAAATATGTGCTTCCGCCTTCTAAAGATAAGCTTGACCCTATGTGTTTAGAACAAAATAGTTTTTATCAAACAATCAAACAAAAAAGTGGTATTAAGCTACAAAGCTCTATATACCAAAGTTACAACGGAATTAGCCCAATACTTTCTAGTGAGATTTGTTTTTTGGCTGGCGTCGATGCCGATGTTTATGGTGAAGCAATTTCTAATTTAGATTTAAGTAAAGTTTATTGTGAGTTTGAAAAACTTGTGAACAACATAAAGGCGGTTAACTTCTCGCCAGAAATCATTTATGACGACAAAGAAAAACTAATCGAGTTTTCTTCTGTTCCGCTAAGCATTTACACAAACAACGTAAAAGAAAACTATGATTCTATATCTGAATTGCTTGAGTTCTTTTATTCTGAAAAAGATAACTTTTATCGAATGGGACAAAAGACAGTTGATATAAAAAAACTTATTCAGTTAAATATTGAAAGATGCGTAAAAAAGAAAGATGTCCATATCAAAACTTTACGAGATATAAAAAACCGTGATGAACTAAAAATTTGGGGCGAACTCATAACTTCCAACATTTATGCAATTGAAAAAGGAATGACGAGCTTAACCACTCAAAATTTTTACGACGAAAATTTAAGCGATATAACGATTCCGCTAGATGCAAACCTAACTCCTGTTGAAAACGCACAAAAATATTTTAAAAGGTACAGCAAAGAGAAACGAACCTTTCAAGCTTTGCAAGAGCAAATGAAACAGAATGAAGAAGAATTAAATTATCTGGAAGGTGTGCTAAGTGCGGTGGCGTCTTGTAGTGACGAGGCAGATATTGAGGAAATTAGAGAAGAGCTTGCCGAGCAGGGCTTCATTAAAAAAAGAAAACTCTTAAAAGGCGGGCAAAAACAAAAAAAATCAAAGCCACTCCACTATGTTTCATCCGACGGATTTGATATTTATGTAGGAAAAAACAACAAGCAAAATGATGAACTGACACTTAAATTTGCCGAAGCTTATGATATTTGGTTTCACACAAAAGAAATCCCTGGCTCGCACGTGATAATCAAAACAGTGGGGCAAACTCCACCTGACACAACATTAAACGAGGCAGCCAATCTCGCCGCTTTTTATTCAAAAGCAAGAAACGGCAGCCATGTACCCGTGGATTACACCATCAAAAAAAATGTAAAAAAACCAAACGGCGTAAAGCCTGGCATGGTTATATACGATAACTATAAAACCGCCTACATTACGCCGAATGAAAAATTTATTACAAGTTTAACAAGTGATACTTCTCAACTGCCAAAGAAATAAGATAACTGTTTGTGGGCTTTTCATGCTCTGGTGATGAATAGCCCACATGCAATTTATAGGCTTCTTCATATCCCCTTGACCATGACGCTTCAATCGCATGGCGAATCGAACGCTCCACTCTAACAGAAGTGGTATTACATATTTTTGCTATATTCGGATACAATATTTTTGTAATACCAGACAACATACTCTTATCTTCAATCGCAAGTGTAATCGCTGATTTTAAATAGCTATACCCATTGAGGTTTGAAGGAATACCAATTTTTTGCAAGATATCAGCCGCATAATTAATCGGCAAAATTGGATAGTCTGTAGGTTTTTCGTTTGGTGTATTGTCATCTGATGATTTAAAAAGACTTTGGTTTTTCGAAAACTTATGGTTGTAAATATCTAACATCCTTCTCGCTAAGATGTCGAGGTCAAAAGGCTTTAGAACAAAATAATCGGCACCAAGCTCAAGAGCCTTTTTTGTAAGCCCTTCATGACTGACGGCTGTAAGCATAATGCAAATTGGTTTTGGAATATCAGGGTTTAGTTTTAACTCTTCTAAAATGGAAATTCCATCTTTTTGTGGCATTACGATGTCTATGAGAGCAACATCTGCATTCGTGTCTCTCATTAGATTTAAGCCCTCCACTCCATCATGTGCTATTCCAATTACATTAAAACTACTATGGTTGTCAAAGTATTTTTTTACGTTTTTACATAAATCCAAATTATCTTCAATTATGATGACCTTTATGATATTAGTAATAGTAATCCCTCCAAAAGCTTAACACCAACATAAAAAAGTTAGCATTACATAGTCGCAAATGAATATCGACAATTGACTACTAAAACTAAAGACATAATTCGTCAAATTTTCAAATATTTTCATGCTTAATCATATTTTCTATAAAGATGCCGTAGCCTTTTGTTGGGTCTTGTACAAAAACATGTGTGACCGCACCAATCAAAGTATTGTCTTGTATGATGGGGCTACCACTCATTCCTTGCACAATGCCACCTGTTTTTGATAAAAGCTCGGGATCTGTAATTCTTATGACCATGCCTCTGGTACTGTCCGTATTATATCTGTTTACACTCTCGATATACACATCATAATCTCTTATCTCGTCTTTATCCACGTTTGACCTGATTTTGGCTGGCCCCTCGTGAACCTTGTCTTGCAGTGCAATTTTCATTGGCTCTTTATTAATAATGTTTGCGTCTGTGATTTCTCCAAAGATTCCATTCTCTGTGTTTGAAATGACTTGTCCAATAACGATATCTTTCACATCGCCAACAAGTTCACCAGGGGTGCCTTTTTTTCCTTTTTTAACTGAAACGATTTGTGATTGCTTAATCTCGCCACGTTTAATTGACATCAGTTTTTTTGTATCAATATCCATTATGCCGTGTCCTAGTGCGGCAAATTTATTTGTACTTGGATTTAAATACGTTACTGTGCCGATTCCTTGTGTCGAATCCCTAACCCAAACGCCAAGCTTTTTATTGTTGCTGTCGAGACTTTTTATGGGGCTGATTGTTTCGTCAAACACTTTCTCATCTCTTTTTACCTTCAAACTAATTTCGTCTTGGCTCTCTTCGATTACTTCCCTAAACTCTTCTTTTGAACCGATGTTTTTTCCATCTGCTTCTAATATAACATCACCAGATTTTAAAATGCCTTCCGACGGATTGTGCGGCAAGCCTTTATCATCCGTAACAATTCCTGTACCTAAAACCAAAACGCCGTCCGTGTCGATTCTAACCCCAACAGTTGCACCCCAAGGAATAATTTCTGTGTTTGGCAAAATATCGAGCAATACACTTTTAACAGGGATTCCAAAGGCCTTTAGTTTTGCAAGAGAAGCCGTTTTATTTTCATCTATGTTAATGTTTTCTGTTACTGGCACCGCATCTATACTTAAAACGCTC
>JAVBKL010000225.1:0-5485 GCA_031554055.1 Eubacteriales bacterium
GAGGATATGGAGTATGTAAAGAACATTCTGAAACATGCAGAGCCTCTGTTAACACACGCAAATTATGCACCGACTGCCATAACTGTACTTGTGGGTGGCATTCACTTAGGGTATGTGGGTGGTGGTTTAGATTATTTTTGGCCTCATCCCAGCGAACCTGGTTCTTATGGTATCTATTTGCCGACACAGTATAATGAAAAACTTTGGAATTTTTTAAAATCACTTGAAGACGAAACCAGTGCAATGGAACAAAAATAATGAACCTTCAAAATTTGGCTATAAAGCTATTTATAAAGGGAGGGTTAATCCATGAAAAATAAAAAGAAAATAATGAGAATTGTAATAATCGTTTGCGTAGTTGTGATAATTCCATTTATTTGTTTTAATTTAAAGCGATCCCCTAAAGAGTGGGACAACAATCTCGAAGCAAAAGAATATATGCTGGATTCTATTCAGGCTCAAATTGATAAGAATATTGAGGGGAAGAGTTATCGAACAGGCACTGTTGAAATAGATGGGGAAAACTTTCTTGGTTTTGATGGCTATATTGTCAATGCTAGGGCGGACATGGAGTATGTGAAGAACATTCTGAAACACGCAGAGCCTCTGTTAACACACGCAGCTTATGCTCCGACTAATATAATTGTACTTGTGGGTGGCATTGACTTAGGATATGTAGGAGGCGGGTTAGATTATTTTTGGCTTCATCCCAGCGAACCTGGTTCTTATGGTATCTATTTGCCGACACAGTATAATGAAAAACTTTGGAATTTTTTAAAATCACTTCAAGACGAAACCAGTTCAATGGAACAAAAATAACGAACCTTCAAAATTTGGTAATAAACTAAATTTTGAGGTTCGTTATTTAGTATTTCACATATTTTCTTGACTTTCCGCCAAATGTCGACTCGACTCTTATTGCTGCTATGTAATTGATTTTTTAAAAGCAAGTGAGACTAACGATTTTTTGTTTTGTAAACGTTAACCATTTTATTAAGGTCTGTTGAATGTGAGGAAAGCTCCATTGCTGTTGATGCACTTTCTTCTGCCGTTGCTGTGTTCTCTTGAATCACGCCAGAAATTTGTTCAATACCAGAAGATATTTCTTGTACGGAACTCGCTTGCTGTACAGACGACGCCGAAATTTTAGAGATAAGCTCCGACACGGACTGAACATTTACAACAATCTTAGCGAGTGCTTCAGATGTTTTGTTTGCTTTCACGGTTCCTTCGTTTACTTTGCCAACTGTATCGTTTATGAGACTTTGTGTTTCTTTTGCTGCTGTTTGGCTACGACCAGCAAGGCTCCTAACTTCCTCGGCAACAACCGCAAAGCCCTTGCCATGTTCGCCAGCTCTAGCTGCTTCAACTGCCGCATTCAGTGCAAGCAAGTTTGTCTGGAACGCAATGTCCTCAATAACTTTGATAATTTTTGCAATGTTATCAGAAGCTTGCTTAATGCCTTCCATAGAAGTGAGCATTTCTTTCATTTCGTCGTTGCCGTCTGATGCGTTTCTCATCGACTGAACAGAAAGTTGGTCGGCTTCTTTGGAGTTTGTTGCATTTTCTTGCGTTTGGCTACTGATTTCTTTAATTGCATAGGTAAGACCTTCAATTGTTTTCGCTTGAGCGGTTGTGCTTTGTGCAAGTTGAGAACTACTATTTGCAATATGCTTAGAACCTGAATCAACTCGCTCGGCAGCTGTTGCAATTTCACTCAACAAGTCGCTCTGCGTGCTAATGATTGCATTGACAGATTGCTTGATTCCGTTAAAATCTCCCGCAAAAGAGCTGGTAATTCTCACGCTCATGTCGTGGTTATTTACCGAAACAAGTGTGGATTGGATTTCACGGATATAAGAGGAAAGCTCAGTAACTGTCTCATTTACAGAATTTTTGATTTTTGCAAAATCGCCGCTGTATTGACCTTTCATGGTTGCAGATAGGTCACCTGCTTCAACTTTTGCAAGAACATCAGTTGCTTCTTGAAGCGGAGTGGAAATCGCTTCCATCAGCTTATTAAGGCTTGTAAGCATGGTAAACCAGTTGCCCTCAAACCCAGCTGAGTTTGCACGAGTGGAAAGTTTGCCCACCAAAGCGTCTTGTGTAAGCTTATTCATTTCAGTGTTAAGCGAATCCAAGTTGCCTTTAAGTTGGTTCATGGTTTTAGTACCTTCGGCAAGTTTTCCAGGATATTGCTTGATATTGACATTAAAATTACCTTTGCCAAAATTATCCATCACGCCAAGCATTTCGTTAATCGTTCCCACATAGTGAGAAGCCATTTGGTTTGTGCCATGAACAATGTTTAGATATGTACCTGTATACTCTTTTTCAGAAATAACAAAGTCTGTTTCACCCTCTGAATGTTTTTGAGACAATGCATTAATGTCGTTAATTACTTTATTCATGGTTACAACAACAGACTCAAATGCACCATACAATCGTCCGATGTCATCAT
Source organism: Eubacteriales bacterium (assembly GCA_031554055.1). GTDB lineage: Bacteria > Bacillota > Clostridia > Lachnospirales > JAVBKL01 > JAVBKL01. Next base: position 2,462 of record JAVBKL010000225.1, read on the forward strand.
TTACGCCTGTCTCTTCTCCACGAGTAACAAATGATAAGTCGCCATCTGCAATTCCGTTCATCGCACCGATGATTCTTCTAAGGGAGAACCTAATTTGGCGTTTAACCATAGCGGTTGATGCAAGACCGATGAAGATAACCATTAAAAGACTCATAACGACTGTCCAAATTAAAGATTGGTTGATTGTTTCAGTTATAATTTTTTCAGGCAATGCAGCGTATAAAGTCCAACCAGTTGATTCAATTTTTGATGGAATAAAGTATCTTGTCACGCCATCATAGTCTTTACCTTTATAGAAGTTACTGTCATCCACGTTCTTGCTCAACAAATCAACATAAGCAAGCTCATCTTTTAAGTTAAAGAACTTCTCTGGTGTAGGGGTATAAGCTTGGTCTGGGTGAGCGATAATATCACCGTTTGAATCAACTAAAAACGCATAAGAGCCTTCAGCAATTCTAAGGTTAGAAACGATATCAACAAGTTCAGAAATCTCAACGTCTGCACCAAAAACTGCTTGCAATCCGTTATAGTCGTCTGTTTGTTTTGTAATCGTAATAACCATTCCACCTGTTGTTGCATCTTGATAAGGAGATGTAATTAAAACATTTTTGTTCGCTGCCACTGCGGCTTTGTACCAGCCACGTGTGGTTGGTTTAAATCCTGGTGGTGGTCCGTGGTCAGGGAAATAAACGACTTCATCTTGAAAAGCATAATATAAATCAAGTAACTGGGATTGCGAATTGCGTTGTTTTAAAAGAAGCGTTTCAATTTCCTCTTGTGAATGGACCATCATCAAACTTTCGCCGATTGAAATTGCAATAGATTTTTGGTTATCAAGCCAACCACTGATTTTTGCTGAACTCACATCAATCGCCTGTTCTGATTTACCCAGGGTTTGCTCAATAATGGAAGCTCTCGAAATACTGTAAATTACAGAAACTCCGATCATCATTCCGATAAAACAAAAAATCATAATGCTCGTAGCGAGTCTAACTGAAATGCTTTTTCTTTTGCCTCGTCTTTTGCTCATTCTCCAAAATCCCCTCCTATTATATTGTATATTGATGCTAGCATAAGAAAAGCGATTTTTCAAGTAAAATGTGAAAATTAAATGAATAAATATTTACATTATTAGTAAATATAGACGCACGATACAATATGATTACGGTGTTTTAAAGTAAAATGGCCAAAATGTAATAAGAAAAACGAAATCGTTTGTTAATATATAAATGAAGAAACAACTATTTTTCTTGTTGTTAATAAAAAAGACAAAAGGATATTCTTGTGAACAACGTTATTGCGGAAAAAAACTTGAAAAAAATTTAAAAAAACTGTTGCATACCAGAAAAAACCGTGGTACAATGTTCAAGTTGTGACATTATGACGATTTTAACACATTAAAATTGTTGTATAGCTATGATGCTGAGGTTGCGAATTTTATTCGGTAATTCATGCGGAGCGATGTCCAGTTCAAGAAACCGGACGACAAAGGTCACTGTTCATATAAAACGGGGTATTGGCATGAAATGCTTTGAGCTTTTCATGTGAAACTTTATGATACACCCGGATAAGTGTGCAGTCACCACTTGTCGTACTGAAATTATTAGTGCGAAAAGGAGGCGGCTTTTTTTATGGCAAACGAAAAAATTAGAATCAACTTAAAAGCTTACGACCATAGGCTTATCGATCAGTCAGTAGCTCAAATCATTGAGACAGCTACAAAGACAGGTGCAAAGGTGTCAGGACCTATCCCACTTCCTACAAAGAGGGAAATCATCACAGTTCTTCGTGCCGTACACAAATACAAAGATGCGAGAGAGCAATTTGAGATGCGTACACACAAGAGATTAATTGACATTTTGATGCCTACACAAAAAACTATCTATGCTTTACAGCATTTAGATATGCCAGACGGCGTTGACATTACACTCAAGATTATGTAATTGTAAGTTCCTAGCGGTTATTCGCTGGGCATATGATTTCTTGAAAATTCTATATTCAGGAAATCCTCTATACTCGCAGGAGGTGCGAACATGAAAAAAGCAATTGTTGCGAAAAAACTTGGTATGACTCAAGTGTTTTCGGAAAAAGGAACGATGATTCCTGTAACTGTATTAGAAGCTGGCCCATGCGTGATTACTCAAAAGAAAACAATTGAGAATGACGGATACGCGGCAGTTCAAGTTGGTTTTGGTGATGTAAAAGTAAAATCACTCACAAAACCTGCTAAAGGTCACTTTGACAAAGCGGGAGTTGCTCCTAAAAAAGTTTTAAGAGAGCTTAGACTCGAATCAATTGACGGACTCGAAGTCGGCAATGAAATCAAAGCAGACGTTTTTGTTCCTGGTGATCGTGTTGACGTTTCTGGTGTTTCCAAAGGTAAAGGTTACCAAGGTGCAATCAAGAGACATCATCAAAGCACAGGTCCTATGAGCCACGGTTCAAAATATCACAGAGGACTAGGTTCTATGGGTTCTGGTACTACACCTGGTAAAGTTCGTAAAAACAAAAAAATGCCAGGCCACATGGGTTCAGAGAATGTTACGGTTCAAAACCTTGAAATAGTTCGTGCAGATGCAGAGAAGAATCTCATCTTAATTAAAGGTGCAGTTCCTGGAGCAAATGGCACAATCGTAATGATAAAAGACACTGTTAAGCAATAATTAGAAAGGAGGAAAAATTCATGGCAAAAGTATCAGTTTATAATATGAGCGGCAGTGAAGTTGGTAGCATTGATTTAATGGACGAGATTTTCGGAGTTGAAATGAATGAACCAGTTTTACACTCAGCAGTTGTTCAATATTTAGCAAACCAAAGACAAGGCACACAAAGTGCAAAAACTCGTGCAGAAGTTCGTGGCGGCGGCAGAAAGCCTTGGCGTCAAAAAGGAACAGGCCGTGCTAGACAAGGTTCAACACGTTCACCACAATGGACAGGCGGCGGCGTAGTATTTGCTCCAAAGCCAAGAGATTACTCCTTCAAGCTTAACAAAAAAGTTAAAAGACTTGCACTGAAATGTGCGTT
>JAVBKL010000091.1:0-21249 GCA_031554055.1 Eubacteriales bacterium
TAAATATTGTTCGCATCTGTATAATAAAAACCTTTGAGAATCAATGTGTTTTCTGGAAGTGTTTTTACTAACTCAACCAATTGTGCAAACGGAAGATTTTGATTGTAAAAAACATTTACCCTGTGCGAATAACTACTGATTTGGGATTCAATATCCGCTCTCCAATTTTCCCCCGACAAGGAATAATCATTGATTACCAATATATTTTCTGTGTCAGGGTACAGTTCTAACATTTGTTCCACTGTTTGCTTTACTGACAAGCTTTCCCCAAAGCCTGTAAAACTGTCTTCGAAACCTTTTGTTTTTTCGGGCGAATAATTATTTATCCCTCCAAAAACAACTGGTGTGTTGTAAAAAGTTGTGTTATAGCATTGCTTAACAAATTCAAGTGCTTCATCGTCTGTCGCAACCACAACATCAGGAATTTTATTAACGAACGAGCGTTGAATGGAGTTTACAAGATTTTTCTTGTAAAAAGGATCGCTGCCAAAACGCAAAGCGTCAAGGCTTATCAAATATTTTTCACTGGCTTGGCCCGCTTCATAAGGTGCTGCGATTGCCCTCTGCATTTCGTCGCCCCACGCCATGTCGCCTGTATACGAAGAAATGTGAAGTACAATTTTATTTGGCGAATCATTGAGTTTTAGTTCGTTCCTCTTGATTTTTTCTATTGTCCCATCAAGCTTCATTTGGCGAACCACTTCGTCAATTTTTGGCACCAAGTCAGCATATTTTTTATTTACATAAGTGAACGCAGGAGTAGAATCCACGATAGAATTAAACATGACATTACTTGGATAAATGTCATTTCCAAAGTCGGTATGCAGAAAAACCGCTATGTCAATCTCACCACTGCTAAGCCCTTGCATCATGCTTGGAATATCAGCGTATTGTTTTACAGACGCCGCATCTTTTGGCAGATGGTTTATAATATATACCTTTTGAACGACATGACCAACTTTTTTGCCTGATAGGTCTTTCCATTTTTTTACATCTTTATAGGGCAAATCTTTTCTTGTGTAGGTATAAAAATCGACGGATGTCTGCGGTTCCTTGCACATCACCAAATTCGGATATTGCTCTTCATAACCGCCGCCAAATTGGACAACTCCATCGGCAACACCCGCATTGGCTGTAATCATGGCGACACTCGTGCCCTGCGGTAAAACCGTTAATTCATATCCCAATTTCTCAAGCACATAGTACATCATTCTACTGTATGTGATGGAAATATCTTCTCCAATTGTAAATGTAAGCACCTTGTTTTCAGCAGCAATCGCTTTAAGCGGAAAAAAATTAAGTGTAAATATAAGTACCAACAGAGTAGCCGTGAATAGTCTCATCACTTTCATTCATTAGCCCCAACTTTCCAAATTCTTTTGTCTTGATCCATTATACTTTAAAATGACAAAAATTTAAATCATAATCAAAATTTTTGTTTTGCAACATTTGTAATTCTTTTAAATTAGTGGTAAAATTCATTTATATTGAATGTTTTGAAAAAGAAACAACCTAGGAGGGCACACATGAATTATAGAATCGTTGCTTCAGAAATTTTTACCGAGAACGAAATTATTAAAAACGGTCAAGTGTTGGTGTCAGGCGAAGTCATACAAGAAATCCATCAAAGCAGAACAGATACAAACGATTACGAAGAAATTGATTTGTCGAGCTTCAAGTTATTGCCAGGGCTTGTGGATATACATGTTCACGGTGGAAACGGCCATGACACAATGGATTTAACACACGAAGCGGTTCTCGCACTTGCAAAATTCAAAATGCTTGAAGGTGTTACGTCATTTTGCCCGACCACTGTTACCACTTCGCTTGAAAAAACAAAACAGGCGATTGTAACCGTAAAAGAATCAATGCAGATACAAAGCGAAAAAAAACCAGAGTCCGCTAAAATATTGGGCAGCTTTTTGGAAGGCCCCTATATTGATGTGAAATGCAAAGGTGCTCACCCAGAAAATTTTATTCGTGAGATTTCGCTTGATGAACTCAAAGAGCTTGTTGATTGCGGATGTGGAACCGTCATTTCCTGTGCGATTGCACCGAACAAGGCTCTCGCAGGTGAAGCCATCGAATATTTAGTTTCTCGTGGCGTAAACGTGAGAGTGGGGCATTCCAGTGCAACATCTGCTTGTGTACGTGAATCCGTTTCAAAGGGTGCAAACATTGCCATTCATACGTTTAATGCTATGAGCGGTTTTTCACACAGAGAAGTCGGCATGGTTGGCGAAGTTTTTAACAACGAAAACATTTATGCCGAGATCATTTGTGATTTGGTTCATGTTCACCCAGACGCTATGAAAGTTTTGTTTAAAATGAAATCCCCAGAAAAAATAATTTTAATTACAGATTGCATGATGGCTGGCGGTTTAAAGGACGGCGACTATGTTCTTGGCGAGCTTCCTGTTAAAGTATCTGAAAATATTGCAAGGACATTGGATGGGGCTTTGGCTGGTAGCACCTTAAGCCTGATCACTGCTGTGAAAAACGCCCACGAAGCAGTTTCTTCCAGTTTGTTTGACGCAGTAAAGATGGCGAGCATTGTTCCAGCACGTGCTATTGGTCGTGATCACGAAATCGGAAGCATACATATTTTAAAAAAAGCAGATTTAATTGCAATTGATGATGCATTTCATGTTAAGTTTTTGATGATAAACGGCGAAATACTGATAAGGCCTTAAATTTAATTTTAATTTTGACCCCTATGTGATATACTGTGAGCACTAATAATTTATTAACAAAGAATTGTGAGGACACCCGTGAAGTTCAAAAATATTGTGGCATGTTTAGTGGCTTTGATTTTTATAATTTCATATCGTGCAGATATTTTTGCGAGAGAAACCGTATCCCCTGAAAAAGGTAATACGGTTTTTCGTGTGGCAACACCAAACGATGTTCCTTCCAATATTGATAGAATTATATATGAAGCTTTAGCAAAAATGGGTTATCGGATTTCAATTAACATTCAAGGCAGCGATACTGCCATTGACTCCCTCTCGAGTGGTGAAGTAGATATTTTATCCGTACACTTTGCAGGTCTTGAAAAAGATCACCCCAAAATAATTCGTATTCCCGAACCTGTGGGAAAAGGTGCTGTCACCGTTTTTGCTGGCAGAGATGGTTATCTTAGTCGTGTAAGTTCTTATCGTGAGATTCGGGGCAAAACCGTAGGCATACTTTATCAAAAAGGTAACATCAATCACGAACTCGAAAAAGTTTCGGCTCATGTGAGACTATACCAAAGCCCTATCGAGCTTTTTGATGCTTTATCAAGAGGAGAAGTTGAGTTTGTTGTTAAAACAGTTTTTAATGACACACCAAACTACTTGCCAAGGAATGTGCAAAAAGTTGGTGTCTTATCAGCCGATTATTTATATTTCTACGTTTCGAGCCACCTTGAAAATTTAGTACCCAAGCTTTCTGCCCAACTTAAAGACATGCGAAAAAGCGGAAGGCTTGAAGAATTTTTTACAAACAAAGACTTGGCATCGAGCAAAAAATTACAAGTCATGCACATTTCTTCAAGGGAATCCGCTTTGTGGCTTGAGGAGTTTAACAATGGTTTACTGGAATCATTAAGTACAGAAGAACAAGTTCGTCCAGTAGAAATTAGCAATGTAAATCTTAACTCCAGAAACTTTTCAAGCGAAATGGCAAGAAATATAATTATTTCAAATAAAATTCGAAGCGAGTCCTTTGATGATATGCCAGAGGCAGTCATTGTTTCTGATTATGAATCCTTGCGATTTGTTCGTGAAAATTATTTTGAGCTGTTTCACCCTGTGCCTGTTTTTGTTTGTGGAATCCCAACTTATGATACTGATATGTTTTATGGCTTTATACAATATTTTACCGGAATCGTTGAGGTTGTTGGTGCCCAAGAGACTGCAAGCTTTGCACTTGAAAAGTTTCCAAATGCAAACAAGCTTATGTTTGTTGGCGATTACACCGATCTTGGGGTTCGTGTTCGAGACGAAGCCATTAAGCAAATTGGATTAAGTAACCTTAAACTGAATATCAGTTATGCGGGCAACTCGAATTTTTCAAGCCTAAAGCAATTGTTATCAGGTCTTGACCAAAACACGATTGTGCTCCTTGGCAAATATTATTTACACGAAAACGATGACTATATTTCTGAAAAAGAAATGTATGTACAGATGAGCGAAGCAAGTAAAGCCCCTATTTTTAGTCTTTACTCGCCGTATATCGGTTTTGGTGCGGTTGGCGGAAAAACCGTGGATGTTTATGCCGAAGGTCAACTTGCCGCCAAAAAAATTCTAGAACTATTTGAGAATCCAAAACTAATCAATGCACCAATTGACCCCGCTGTTGGTATTAACCATTGGATATTCGATAAAAATGCCTTGGACAAATTTCTGCCAAAGCAAAGTATCGAATTGCTTCCACCACAGAGCAAAATTATAAATATTCGACCAACTCTTTATGAAGAATACCCCGAGCAAGTAATCGTGGGCTCCGTCATTATAGGCTTTATCACCTTGATTATTCTTATTATTTTTTACTTTATGAACATTTTAAATAAAAAGGCCAAAGAGCTTGATAAAATCCAAAAGACCTTGCACACCATCGAAGAGATTGCGGCAAAAGACAGAGAAATTGAAGTAATAAAGTCACGGCTTGAACAAACGATTCAAAGTGCCCCCATCGGATTTATAAAAAGCCAGCGTGGTACCTGTGTGGATACAAATAAATATGCGGAAGAAGTTGCCAATATATACCCCGGGGTTTATTTGCGTCAAAAAATTGACATCGACGATAAAACGGAAGAATCCCTAACAGGCATCACCATCATGACCACTGACCGTGGCGAACGTAGACGATTTTTATACTCGGCTTCGGTGCAAAAAAGGCTTGAAACAAACGATTTGTTTTTTTGGTTTATTGATATTGAAGAACGTTTGCAGTTAAGCGATGTTCTTAAACATGCAAGAAATAAATTCGAAAAGCTGCTTGATATTTTACCAACGCCTTTATTGGTTTCAAACTTTGAACTCTCAAGAGTTTTATACGCCAATAATGAAATGCTAAAATTTACGGACTCAGCTGACTTGTATGATTTGCAAAGCAAAGAACTTGACCCAAGGTTCATGATTAACGATGATGAAAACTTACTGATTATAAACCAAGAAATAACTTACCAAGGTAGACGAGCACTTGCCTTAATTGCCCATGATGTTGGTGCGGATAGGCAAAAGTCTCTCGCTCTTTTTGAAGCCACCGAACGAGAAATTAAAGCAAATGAGCTTAAAAGCAAATTCCTCGTGAGCATGAGCCATCAAATTAGAACGCCAATGAATGCCATTGTCGGTCTTGCACAAATTGAATTTAATAAAAACCACGACCACGATGTGAACGAAATTTTCAAGAAAATAAATTATTCGTCCAAAAATCTTTTAACACTCATTGACGATATTCTTGATTTCTCAAAAATCGAGGCAGAAGAGCTTGTGATTGCCGAAGAAGAAGTTGACCTTGAAGTCGTTCTGTCTAACGCATTGCTCATGGCTGTTCAACGAGTGGGAAGCAAGCCTGTGGAAATTTTACTTGACCTCAAAAAAAATGTTCCAAGCCGAATTATTTCCGACCAAACAAGGCTGTGGCAGATTCTTAAAAATCTACTTGATAATTCTGCCAAGTATACACAAAAAGGAAAAATCTATGTCACGGTTGATGTGGAGCATAAAACAAAGCACTCCACACATATTTCGTTTACCATTGTGGACACAGGCTATGGAATGTCTTCTGAACAAGTGAACAAGTTGTTTACGCCTTTTGAACAGTTTCATAACAGAATTGACAACCAAACCGGCACAGGCATCGGGATGACGATTACAAAACAATTAATTGATCTGATGCGCGGCTCCATTTACGTTGAAAGCGTTGTTGGCGAAGGCACAAAAATTCGTGTTACCATTCCATTTCTGATTCCGGCAGGGACTAGCACGATTGGGGAAATTATCAAAAACGTTTCTCTCAAGAAAAAGAAAGTGCTTGTCGTTGATGATGAACCGATTGTCCTTGATATAATCAGTGGCATTCTGGAAGCGTTTGATATTTACCCAACACTTGCAACCAGCGGCGAAGATGCCATAAAACTTGTTACCGAATGTTATGCAAACAAAAATTATTTTGACGTAATCGTTTTGGACTGCATCATGCCCGGCATAAACGGAATCGAAACAGCAAGGCGTTTAAAAGGCGTACTTCAAAACACTCCAACAAAACTCCTCATGGTTTCGGCACATATCAAACAGCTCTTGAGCCGTGAAATCATGAGTGCAGGCTTTGATGATGTTTTGGAGAAACCATTTGCACCCACGGAGTTTGTATCTAAAATTTGCGACGCAGTGGATGCCCCTGTTCTTCAAAAACTGCAAAAAACAAAATTTAGAAATGCAAGGATCCTCTTATGCGAGGATAACTTAACAAACCAAGACGTTGCTATGGGAATTCTCGAAGTGTTTGGAATCGAACCTGTTATTGCCAATAACGGTCTTGAGGGCATTGAGCTTCTCAACAAACAAAAATTCGATTTGATTCTCATGGATATTATGATGCCCGTGCTTGATGGGCATGAAACGACACGAATGATTCGAAGCAGCGGACGCTCGTATAAAGATATTCCAATTATTGCCATGACAGCAAACGTAATGCGTGAAGAAATTGACCGCTGTTTTGCAAATGGAATGAACGCCCACATAAGTAAGCCGATTAACATGGAGAAACTTTTACAGACTCTTGTTGAATTTCTACCAAAGAGCTTGCAATATGTAGGCGATGAAAAAGATGATGAAACGGTATCTCAAGGAGTACAAAAAAACTTGAATGGCGGGGATATTATGTTAAATGAATTAATGGATTTAGGGTTTGATGTGGACGGTGCTTTAAAAAGATTTGTTAATAAACAGGAGAGATATTTTAAATCGCTCCGCACATATTTTGAAAAAGTCAAGCTACCAGAATTTGATGCGGATCATATCGAGGAAATGGCTAAAGAAGTGCATATGATCAAAGGGATTGCGGGCAACTTGGGCATTACCCCTATTTACGAATTGTGCCTCACATATGAGGCAGATAAAAACGCCGAAAACTATAATATTCTGTTCGAAACAAATAATAAAATTTGTACCGAGCTTTCAAAACTTTTGAACGCTTAAATTAAATTTTTATGTGGAGGGTTAGCATGAAAAAGATTATCGCTTTGATAATGGTTTTTTTAATTACAATTTCATATAGCGTTATCGTCTTTGCTTCTGACTCCGCACAAAAAACTCTTAACTTTTGTGTCGCTTACGATGTGCCTATAACGGTGGATAACTATATTCGGTCTGCGTTTCAAGAGCTTGGTTATAAAGTTACATTTGATATAGCAGGGAACAATTTTGGCATGCTTAATGTGGATTCGGGCGAAAAAGACGGCTTTTTTGCTCAATCCCTTGATGTTGATGCCGTTTTTTCAAATACTGTTCAGGTGCCTGTTAAAATTACGGATGTAAATTTTGTACCGTTTGTAACCACAAGCAGCAACTTAGCCATTCATTCTTGGGACGATTTAAAAGGACTTAACGTTGGCTACCTTTATCAAAAACCACATATCGAAGACGAACTGCCCCAAGGCGTAAAATCCAGAGTGCAACGAAGCTTGGTTCCCCAACTTTTTAATGACCTCGACAACGGCATTGTTGATGTTGTTATTTTATCCCAAGTTGACGGGCAACAATTTTTGGTTCCAAAATTTGCAAAACAGCTCGAAAGCATCGACAAGATTAGCGGCTATATTTATCTGAATAAAAAATTTGAGAGTTTGATTCCAAAACTTAAAAAAGTTTTAACCGACTCGACTGTTGACGGCACAAGAGATAAATACTTTAACAATTCAACCGAGGTCATTGAAATAGAAAAAACAATCCTCTATATTGGTTCTGGCGACACAGATTCAAGTTGGGATCGAGAAATTCTTAGCAACTTTAAGGACGGCATTTTTAAGGATTACAAAATTAACAGCGTTTTTCTGGAGGCTTCTCATGTGGAATCCGCTGTCACAAACGAACTCAATCTTTTCGGCTTGCTGCGAACCGATTTTAACGGCAAGCGTCCCGCACTGATTGTGGTTTCTGATAACAACTCTTTTAACTTTATAAAAAACAGCTTTCATTTGATTTTTTGCGAAGTCCCTGTTGTTTTCTGCGGAATTAGCAACTACAGTTATAGCTCCATTGCAGGCGTTGAATTTCATTTTACTGGCGTATCCGAAAAAATTAGTGCAAAAGAAACACTCGACACTATGTTGAAATTTTTTCCGGGCACCAGAAAGATTTTCGTAATTAATGATTATTCCAGTGTAGGGCTTGCCGCAAAAGCAGAAATTAAAGAACAGCTTCAGAACTATTCCCTTGACGTTGAGTATAACGAAAACTTAAGCCTAGATATGCTAAAAACTAAAGTGGCAACCTTGCCAAAAGATACCGTGATCCTCACAGGGAATTACCAGTTTGACGCACTCTCTGTCCTTATAGAAACTTCTGAACTGTTTAAGGCGATAGACCACAACCAAAGGCTTCCGATTTTTGGATTGTATGACGCAACACTTGGGTACGGTCAAATCGGCGGCAAATGTGTGGAGGCAAGTGAACAGGGCAAGCTTGCGGCACAAATTGCAAGCACGGTGCTTTCTGGCACACCTATTTCACAAATTGGTTCCATACTAAACAGTGACAGGTATAACTCATGGGTTTTTGACGAGCAAGTCATGAAAGAATGGAAGCTTACCAAAGATCAGATCATTAAACTTACTGGTTGCGATAAATTTATAAACCAACGCACAAACTTTTTTAAAGACCGCCCCATTGAAAGTGCATTGTATGGAATTGCCATGCTTATCATTTTATCCGCAATCTTTGTTTCTACTTTATTCTTAAGAAGAATTTATAGTCGCAACGAAGAACTTGTAAAACTGCAAAGCACATTGCATTCCACCGAAGATTTATTGGATCGAGAATTTGAAATCACAACGATCAAAGAGTCCAGCGAAAAAATTATTCAGACTGCCCCCATCGGGTATGCTTTGGTTCTGGGGGATAAAGTTATTGAAGTAAATGCCTATGCAAAAGATATTTTGGGTATCAATGCAGGAGATAAAACTTCTGCCAACCCAATTTTTACATCACAGGCAGACGACACAGACCCTACAACAAAAATACGGATTAACACAGGCGACACACATCGGTTTATTATCAGTACCACAACGATTGATTACGAAGAGAAACTTGCAACTATTTATTGGTATGTGGACACCGAAGAAACAGAACGTAACACCGACCAAATTAAGCAGCTAGAACTTGAGTTGCACAAACTCCTCGATGAATTACAAATGCCAATTGTTGTATCTGACCTTGACGAGCGAAAACTTTTGTTTGCCAATTCTGACTTTATACACCTAATGGGGCTAAGGGATATTGACGATGTGAGGGGTACGGTTGCCCAAAAGCTTTATCCAAGAACGCAACACAACAATGTAGACTCTAACGTCTTTATGAGGGATTACATCAAGCGTCTGCGAGAATCTGGCGAAACTTCCATACGTGACTTTATTTATTTGAGTACCAACGGACAAATCATTTATGCCACTTGCTTTGATATTATCGGATTCTTTGATGGCACCGAAGCAGTTATCACCATTGTAAAAGATAAATCCGACGAGAGACGCCGTGAAGACCACTTGCTTGCTGTTGCCGAGAAAGAGAAAGAAGCCAATCAGTTGAAGAGCAGATTTTTGGTGAACATGAGCCATGAAATCAGAACGCCAATGAACGCAATTATTGGTTTATCCGAACTTCAAATGCTCAAAAACCCTAGCTTGGCTGGTTCCACTTCGCTCAAAAAAATAAACGAGTCCGCAAAAATTTTGTTGACTATCATAAACGATATTCTTGATTTCTCAAAACTTGAAGCAAATAAGCTTGAGCTTATCCAAAGTACGTTTAACCTGGAGGACTTAATCCAAGAAATTGTTGAAGATGCACGGCCAAAACTGCAAGGTAAACCGGTTAACTTGAGTTATAAAATCAGGACTTCTGTTCCGCCTTACATCACCAGTGACAGATCTCGTCTAAGCCAAGTGCTCACAAACATCTTAAGCAACTCGGTTAAATTTACTGAAGTTGGCGAAATCGTTTTAAAAGTTCTGGCAGATAAACAAAGTGACAACGAACACTTGCTCATTTTTAAAACCAAGGACAGCGGTTGCGGCATGACCCAAGATCAGCTCGAGAAAATTAATTTACCGTTTGAGCAATTCCAAAACCACTCCATGAGCGGATTTACTGGAACAGGTCTTGGTATGCCCATCACAAAAAAACTCTGCGAGTTAATGGGCGGCTCCATTCAGATTGAAAGTGAAGTCGGCGTTGGCACAGAAACGACTTTTAGATTGCGGGCAGATACGGCAAGCGAAAGCGATTTTGTTGCAATTCTGGGCGATAACAGAATTCCTATGTCCCTCAAAGGCGCAAAAATTTTAGTCTGCGAGGATGTTGAAATTAATCAGGAAGTTGCACTTGGTATTCTTGAGCATTTCGGTGCGATTGGTTTGATTGCAAACAATGGGCAAGAAGCGATTGACCTTGTCAAGACACAAGAATTTGATGTCATCTTGATGGACATTAATATGCCAATAAAAGATGGTTATCAAGCTTCAAGAGAACTTAGAGAAATGGGTTGCAAAACCTCCATTATCGCAATGACAGGAAATACGAACGAAGAGGACATTGCCCTATGCTTGAACGCCGGCATGGACGCTCATATTAAAAAACCAATTAGCCTTGAAGCTTTTAGCCAAACCGTTTCACTGTGGATGCCACAAAAATAAAAAATCGAGGGATTGCCCATTTGGGGATCTCTCGATTTTTTTACAACAACTCACCGATACTCGTAAGTGGTGTTCCTCCGAGCTGAATCAATTTTTTGTTGCCCACTGTTGCGTAGCCATCGTCTTTTACATACAGCTTACATAAGTTTTGTTTCAGGCAAATGCTCGCACCCTTAAAGCTTCCGCCTGTTTCATCACTGCTTGAAACCACAACCGCATTTTCACAACTTCCATAAATAAATTGGTTCCGCTCCATGGCTGCGTAACCTGTAAATTTTGAGTTCGGGTGTATGGACGAGAGTGCAATGAGTTTTCCATTGGCTATATGCCTTGCGTTATATACAGAGTAATTCATCATGCTGTCTGAAACATAGGTGACAATTTTGCCGCCTGCCTCCAGTGCCGATTCCTTGGCTTGTGTGTCAATGCCTCTTGCCCCACCCGAGACAACGGCAATATCTTTTTCGGCCAACGCACTTGCTAGTTTTTTTGTAAAATGCAGTTCTTGCAACGTGGCAACCCTTGAACCGACAACGCCCGTTGTTTTGGAATTTAAAATTTCTAAATCCCCACAGTAATATAAAAGTGGTGGTGCGTCCTGTTTCATTGATTTTAAAAGTTTAATCGGATATTGGGGGTCGTTCATGGTAACAACAAATACTCTTCTATCTACAAATCTATCAAGATCTGATTCAAGTTTCTTGGTGCGGTTTATAAGCAGTTCAATCTTTAGGCATTCGTCACTTGACAGTGAAAGAGTTTCTGCCACGCTTTGGATGCTTTCTTTGTATAAAATATCCATACCAAGCCCAGCATTTTTAAATTTTAAATACAATTTAAAAAATCCTTTTGTCGTGTACGGCTTGAAGGTTTCATGATCGGAGTCGTACCCCAATTGTGAGCATAAAGCGATGATGGCTAAGTTTTCTTTTGTAAACATATTTTCCTCCTGAAAAAAGAAGCAGCTGCTAATATACTTACAGTATATTAACAGCTGCTCTCAAAATCTTCAAGGTGTAAAAATATATTCTTTGTCATTGATCACAACAGATTTTAATTTGCTAATATCAAAATACTGGCAGCTATACGTGAAGTACCCTTTTGCCGTCTCATAATCCATGCTGCCACCACTACTCTTAATCGGAATTTTCGTATCATCAATGAGTTTGATATAGGCACTCTCACTAAAGCTATAGCTCTCCACCGCTTCAAAAATTGCCGCTGTTTCTGCGTCCTCATTCTCATTGTACCAGTTGAAAATCCTTTGTATAGGTCTTAGTATGCCGGGGATTACAATGTGCTTGATGGACGTGTCAATGGTTACACCAAATGGCGACACGGTGATCTCTGCTTTTTTAATGTTGTCATTCAAACCCGACACGTCAATTTGCATACTTTTTTCTTGTGCCAGTTCAGAAATTTTAAACTTGAGTGGGTGATCCAACTTGATTCGCTCCGTTGCCGACATATAACTGGCATAGAGTTGTGCGTCTTTTAATTCCTGCATATCGGCTATATCATAAATATATTCCATGTATCCTGCGTTACCGAAGCCGCTCCTGCCTAGACCGCCCTCACTGCTTCTGCTTGGAATTTCAAGTTCAAACGATTCGTCATAGAGCGAGACTATATTTGTACCCACCCCTTTTGTTCTCACGTGAAATTTTCCGTCCACAAAACCAAGGTTATTGATGGCTTGCGGAAAATCCGCAAACGGCTTGATGTTCATTTTATCATTTTCGAGTAAAACAATTTCATTTTGAATTTGCGTTTTCACATCTTGGTTGTTCTTCACGAGTTCATATAAATCAATGTCAACTTTTTGTCTGTCTTTATAAAGCCCATTGATAAAAAGTCCTCTCATATCAAAAACAAGTTTATCCCCTACTTTAAATTCATGGTCGGCTCTGGCAATCGCCACGGCAGAAATTGTTTTTGTTTTGCTGTCATACGAAATCGTTTCAACCGATTCAAGGAGCACGTAACCGCTAAACAATCTTCTAAACCCGTAATCAATTTGATCAAAGTCAATCTCAATATCGCCGTACTTGGTGTTTTCGTTTAACCGGTCAGCCACCAAATCCTGAATCGTCAAAAACACATAGGCTTTTCTATTATCAACAGCGGCGGAAACCAGTGTCACTTTTAATCCATCTTGCTCAAAAGACATGTCCATGGCAAAGCCAACATCCCTTGCACCATCGCCAAAGAACGCCCTCACCAAATCGCTCGGGTTGGTTGCCGCAAAAATGAGCACGGACATTGCCATTACAGCAACCGCTGCAACTAACAGCTTAAAAGGCGAGCGTCGCTTGATCACGATGTTTGGCGTTTCCGCTTCCAGTCTTTGATAAAATCCAGATTTTATATTGCGTAAGTTCTTTTTAGAAAAACGTTTTGTCCCCATATCACTGCCCCCTTGTCAAAAATTCTTTTAACTTTAGCTTGGTTCGGTAAAGCCTGTTTTCAATATTTCTAACAGGCAAATCCATTTTTTTAGAAATTTGTGATGGCTTCTCATCATAAAAATATCTGCGTTTTATAATTTCTCGGTCTGTAGCGTCAAGCCTGTTCATGGCTTGGTTTAGGTTTTCAAGTTCTTCATTTTTGAGTAGGATTTGTTCAGTGCTCTGCTCATCGAAAATAATATTTTCGTTAAGCTCCGTTGACATGTGTGCACTTTTTTTGCGATACAAATCAATTGCTACACTTTTTGTAATGAGCACTAAGTAATTTTTTAAATTGCTTTTATCCGAATCGAACCGGTCAATGTTTTTCCAAAATTTAAAATACACATCGGATACGCAATCTTCAATATCCGCTTCACTCGCCACCCTGTTTAATATTTCGTCTGCCGCATGAAAAAGCAACTTGCTGTATTTGTTCATGAGATATTCAAACGCCCCAGAATCTCTTTGCTTTAATTTTTTAATCAAAGACTCTTCATTCAAAGCACCCACCCCTTTTTCTGTGTTTTTGTAGTCAACATGTATACGAGCACCAAGCTAGTTTTTCTCAATACTTTATAATTTAAATTTCGTATGTCTCAATAGGAATTTAATAAGTATAACATATGGGAGATGAATCTATTATGGAAAAACTATTGTGGGTTGTGAGTGCGTACTATCCAAAAAACAAACAGGGTCTTGATGAGGTGAATGAATATCTATCACAAGGTTGGACAGTGAAACATATATCTGCAGCCAACATGGGCGACAGTGCAGTTGGTGGACAAGCCTATGTTGTGATTGAGAAAAAAGATTAGCAACTTCATTTTTATATTTCTGCATACTAATCAAAAATTGGCAAATAATAACTCCAACAAATCGTTAAGGAGGACAACATGAATATTAATTTGCCAATCACAAATAAGTACGGTTATTACGAAATTCGGCTTGAGAGTATCGGTGGGCTTGGTGCAAACCTAAGCGGAAAAATTTTGGCGGAGCTTGGTGCGATTTATATGCAGTTAAACACCTCGAGCTTTGCCAGTTATGGATCTGAAAAGCGTGGTTCGCCTGTAAAAAGCTTTATCCGTTATGCTAAGCCCGAAACAGAAATGCGAATCAACAGCCCCATCGAAAGTCCACATTTGCTCGGTTTGTTTCATGAACGAATGGCGGGGAAAAATCCTGTTATGGCTGGCGTTTGCGAACACACGTCCGTTGTCATCAATACCGACCAAAGCCCCGATGAAATCATCAAAGCTTTAAAGATGCACGCAGGAACCCTATACTGTGTGGACGCCCAAGGCATTGCAATGGAATGTAAAACGAGAGTGAACATGGTTATGCTCGGCACACTTGCCAAGGCATCGGGATTTATTCCACTTGACTTGCTCGAACAAGCCGTGACCGATACCGTCGGACAAAAATATCCACAGGCACTCAAAGCAAACCTTGAGGGAATCCGCCGTGGTTTTGAAGCGGCAAAACCAACAGAAGTAAAAAATTCGCCACACCCTTATGTGCCGTACAAAGAGCTTGAACGAGACTGGGGTTATGCCAACTCACCGCTTGGCGGCGTGAATCCGATTTTCGGTTCAACCGTGAGCAACGATTTAAGTGCTAGCCGTGAGGGATATATTCCTGTTTTCAAACTGGAGAGCTGTATCCACTGCGGACTTTGCGACACCACTTGCCCCGATTTTGTTTTTCAGTTTGACCAAGGCAAAAACACGGGCCCCGATTATCACCACTGCAAGGGCTGTTTGCGTTGCACCGAAGTTTGCCCAACAGACGCACTCACCGTGGGACTTGAGCGTGAACATGATATTCTAAAAACCCATGTACGAAACCGAGATTTAATTGTGAAGCACATGACATTTGAAGATGTCGGCAGCAACTCGTACATGGAATCTGAATCTTATGTCACAAACGAGCTTAACTAAGGAGGGCGAACGAGAATGTATAGTCAAAAAATAATGTTTGAAAGTGGAAACGAACTAGCGGCATATGCTGCGAAACAAATTAATTATCACATCATCGGATATTTTCCCATCACACCATCAACGCAGATTGCCGAGCAGCTCGACTTTTTAAAAGCCGAGGGCGAGCATGACTGCGTGCTGATTCCGGCAGACGGCGAACACGGTGCGGCTGGCATTTGTTATGGTGCGGCGGCGGGCGGCGGAAGAGTTTTTAATGCCACCAGTGCAAATGGACTTTTATATGCACTCGAGCAACTTCCTGTTCAATCTGGCACAAGACTGCCCATGGTGTTAAACGTGGCGTGCCGAACAGTGTCGGGGCCATTGTCCATCAAAGGCGACCACAGCGACATCATGTATTGCTTAAATACTGGTTGGATTATTCTGTTTGCCAAAGACCCACAAGCCGTGTATGACTTAAATATCTGTGCTCTTAAAATTGCAGAAAAAGTAAAACTGCCTGTCATTGTTGCGTTTGACGGATTTTTTACAAGCCATCAAAAACGCAAGACGCAAGTATTTGAACACGATGCCGATGTGCAAAAATTTATTGGCGAATACACTGCCGATTACTCTGTGCTTGATGTGAAAAATCCTGTGAGCATGGGTTCTTATATGAACGAACCTGATTTATTAAACAATAAGTTTCAACTGCATCTCGCTATGGAGCAAGCCAAAACGGTGATCCCCGAAGTGTTTGCCGAGTTTGAAGAAATTTCCAAACGCAAGATTTGCCCAACTATTTCTTACCGCACAGACGATGCAGAAGTTCTCTTATTTATTTTAGGTTCAGCGTTTGACACAGCAAAATCCGCCGTGGACGAACTGCGTGAACAGCATAAAAAAGTCGGCGTGTTCAGTCTTGCGGTTTTGCGTCCGTGGTTCACTCGAGATCTTCAAAACATTTGTAAAAATGCAAAAGCAATCATCGTGGCTGACCGCCAAGACAGCTATGGTGCCGGTGGCGGAAACTTATCCATTGAACTCAAAGCGACTTTGCAAGAAGCTGGTGTTCAAACAAAAGTTATCAGCCGTGTGTATGGTTTATCCGGAAGAGATTTTTATTTGGAAGATGCCGTAAAAATGTTTGAAGATGCACTGAAAACAGAAGCGAAAAAATTCGATTACTTCGGGCATTACGCTGGCGGAAAACACTTGGAGCTTGACCAGTTCTTTAGCCCAATTAGTGAAAAAGATGCTTCCCCTGGTGTGACACTCACAACGTTTGACGAGAACACAAAAACCGTAACCGTCAAAGGCGGCTCTGTCAAAGAAACCACCAAAATTCCAAAGCGTCTTGCCCCAGGTCATGGTGCTTGCCCTGGTTGCGGAATCCCTGTCAACATTAATTTACTTTTAAAAGGCATCGAGGGCAACGTCGTGTTCTTGTTCCAGACAGGCTGTGCCATGGTTGTAACCACGGCTTATCCAAAGACATCGTTTAAAGTTCCGTATCTTCACAACTTATTCCAAAACGGTGCGGCAACGCTCTCGGGGCTTGTTGAAATGTTCCACGAGAAACAAAGACGTGGCGAACTGGAAAAAGGCGATATAACCTTCATCATGGTTTCGGGCGACGGCGGTCTTGACATCGGCATGGGGCCAGCCATCGGCACTGCACTTAGAAATCACAAAATGATTATTTTTGAATACGACAACGGCGGCTATATGAACACAGGCTATCAGCTCTCGTATTCAACCCCGATGGGTGCAAAAAGTTCGACTTCCCATGTGGGCGTGAACCAAGCAGGAAAATTAAATTTCCACAAGGACAACCCACAAATTATGGCGGCAACCAATATCCCTTATATTGCAACCGTGTCCGAATCCCACCCAGCGGATTTCATAAAAAAAGCTGCCAAGGCATCACGCCACGCAAAAGAAAGCGGTTTGGTTTATATAAAAGCACTATCCGCTTGTCCGCTTAACTGGGGAGACAATCCAAAGTCCGAGCGTTCCGTCATTGAAGCGGCAGTCAATTCCTGTTACCACCCACTTTATGAAATTGAACAAGGCATTACAAAAATTAGTTTCAACCCAGAAGAGAAAAACAAAAAAATTCAGATCGGTGATTGGTTTAAAATGATGGGTCGCACCAAGCATTTAACAGCTCCGGATTACGAGCAACAACTCACCGCCATACAAAATGAAGTCGATAGACGTTGGTCACGCTTAAAAGCTAGAAGCGAAAGCGAAGTATTGTAAAATTTATGATTGCCACCCCAAACAAATATGAGTATAATCATTAACAGATGATTAGAATTTTTTGTTTGGGGGTTATTTATTGTGACCTATACATATTTGAAAGCCCGTGCCAAAATAAATTTGGGGCTTGACGTAGTAAAAAAACGTGCAGACGGCTATCATGATTTGCGAATGGTTATGCAAACCGTAAATTTGTTTGACACCATTTACATAAAAAGAATTGACAAGCCAACCATAAAAGTGATTTGTGATTTAAAGTGGCTGCCTATTGATGACCGAAATTTAGTTTATCGTGCTGCACAGTACATGATGCAAAACTATAAACTGGACGGCGGTATTTTTATTGAGCTAAAAAAAGAAATTCCTGTTGCGGCTGGGCTTGCCGGTGGGTCTGCCGACTGTGCTGCCACACTGGTTGGCATAAGAAATTTATTTAACTTGCCCCTATCCGACAAAGACTTGCGAGTAATCGGCAAAACCTTTGGAGCGGATGTTCCGTACTGCACCATGCGTGGAACGGTTTTAGCCGAAGGTATAGGCGATAGACTAAAAAAACTTCCGCCGCACCCGCCTGCTTTTGTGCTATTGGCAAAGCCATCCATTTGTGTCTCCACGCAATCCATTTTTAAAGAGCTTGATCTGGAACGAGTGACGTTTCGCCCAAACACAGAAGGGCTTGTAAACGGCATCTATCGAAGAGACTTGAATAAAATTGCAAGTGCTATGGGCAACGTGCTTGAGCCGATTACTTCTGCAAAATATCCGATTATTCAGGATATAAAAAAAATAATGAAAAACAATGGTGCATTAAATGCCATGATGAGCGGCAGTGGCCCCACCGTTTTTGGAATATATAAAGAACGGAGTGCTATGAATCGGGCGGCACAGCAAATAAAGTCCGAATTACCTGAACTTCGTGAGATTTTTCAAACGACCATTTATAACATTTAGGTTACAAAACCTAAAAAACTTGCATTAAGTAGAATTTTCCTTTACAATAATACTTAGAATTATGCACTTCTGGAATGGGAGAATGGCACTTTTGTAATATTTTGACACAACCAAAAACTACTAACTCACTTATATTGTTTTAAGTATTGTTTTTTAGGAGGGCTATTAATGAAATATTTTCAAGTTAAAAAAGGCTTTGCAATTGCTCTTGCCATTGCCACGGGAATTAGTGCTACGGCTTACGGTGCTCCAACATTTAAAGATGTCCCAAGCACACACTGGGCTTATTCTGCCATCTCCGCTGTTGCTGACCGTGGACTTATGTCCAGTGATATTTCTGGAAACTACAAACCAAACGAGTTAATCGACAAATTCGAAACAATAAAAATCCTCGCAAAAGCTGCTGGATATAAATATGACAACGTTTCACAAGCGGAGCAAGACTACTATAATAAGTGCTATGAGAAAAACAAAACTTTCCTTTCGCAGTTTAGCAATAAATTTACAAAATGGAATACCTCTGCTGACCGTGAAATTGCTTTCTTAATAGAAAAAGGCGTGGTGGTTGAGCAAGACTTAAACCAGTTTGTTATTATTAAAGATAATAAGGAGCAACTTCGTGCTCTCTCTCGTGGAGAATGTGCCGTGTTCATAACAAAAATGCTCGGCAAAAACAGCCAAGCTCTTTTGGATACATACCCACATGACTATGCAGACGATGCAAGAATTCCTTCAGATATTAAGCCATACGCTTACTTTATGAAAAACATGGGCATCATCAAGGGCAATGACTCCGCTGGAAACTTTGCACATGAAGTGGCTATTAGCCGTGCGACAATGGCTGTTATTTTAGACCGTGCTCTCGGTTTGTCTTCGGCAATTAGTATCGGAACAACTGCTCCAACGCCGATTCCGACGCCTACACCAACTACCGTTACCACAGCAGTTACAACCGTTTCTGGCACAATCGACAAGTTCTATCCTAGCCTAAAAGCGATTCAAATTCTCTCGAGCACTGGCTCAAAAGAAATTATTAAAATGTCCGATACAATTGCCGTTTATATTGACGGTCAATTAAGATCGTCCTCTGATTTAAAAGAAGGCATGACAGTGGTTGGCGTTGTAAATAACGGCTCGCTCACAGATATTCGTGCCACTTCTGGTACCACTGTGGTTACGCCTACCCCAGCACCTACAACAACAACAACAACAACGACAACACCTAGTACCACTGGCGGAACAACAACAGGTGCAAACTATATTACGCTTGACGGAACAGTTGCCACACTTAGTGACGCAACAAAAACAATCGGCGTAGAAATTAAAATGGTAAACCCTCGTGACGGTTCCATTCTTAGTGAAGTTAGAACACTAACGCTGGCACCAACTTGTAGCATCGTTCGTGGCGACGTGCCTATTTCCCTTGCAGAAGTTGTAAAAGGTGATATTGCATCCGTGGAAATTTCTGGCAACACTGTTTACAGAATTTCTGTTGAACAAAGAGTGGTCGAATTAAAAGACGGCACCTTGCTTGCAAAAAAATACAATGACTCAACAGGCTCGGTTACTTTATCCATCAAAGACAACCGTGAAAAAACTTACGAGCTTCGTGTAGCTTCTGGCACAACCATTACTAGAAAAGGTATCGGCGTCACTTCATGGGATCAATTGAGAGTGGGCGACATGATTGATTGCAAGGCAGAATACGGCGTACTCACAGCTGTTACCGCTTATGGCGTTTTATCAACCACCGATGGTTGGATTGAAGAAATCAGCATTGGCAAACAACAAAGCCATATCGTTTTGCGTGACACAGACAATGTTGTTAAAAAATTCTACCTTATCTTAAACTCAACCGATGCTTACTCTTTGCGAGTGGGCAACAAAGTTCGTGTGCGTTTGGATAGCCAAGAAGTTTCAACCGTTATGTTGCTCGAAGAAGTATCTACTAACATTGTTACAGGTTATATCAACACAATCAAATCCGGAATTGTAACTTTACGTGATTCACAGCCATACGGAACAAACGGCAAACGTGATGTTGTCCTCGATGGTAGCACCGTTTATACAAATTCGATAACTGGCGAAAAAGTTGCATACAACGCACTTCGTGAAGGACAACGTGTTTACATTGTATTCCAAAACGTTTTATCCAACGTAGCGAAAACAGTTACCATTTTAGTTGAATAAAATTTCATGCCGGAGGTGTGGGTATGCCTGATATTAGACAACCTAGAAGAAACAGTGATAAAAATAGAGACCGACGTGAACCTTCACAGGCATCACCTAGACGCAGAAAAAGACCGCAGGGCGTAATACCTACCATTAAGTATTACGTTACCCGTGCTCGCAAAAAATTATTAAGAAGCCCCCTAGTTCCGTTAATAGGGGGCTTAGTCCTATTGGTTGCGATTGTCTCACTGCTCATATGGGTTTTCACCAATAAAAACGCATGGGATGTAAAAGTTGATGATAAGAATGTTGCCACTATAGCTAAGAGCAAAACGATTACCGATAGTACATGGATATATAACAATGCCGTGGCAAAACTCGAAGCCGATTTGGGTGCAAAAGTACAGGTTTCTCAAAAAGTAACACTGACACCTGTTCATAAATCCAAGAAAAACCTATTGGATCCCGAAGTTGCGATTAGTAAAGTCTATAAAGAATTTTCCGAGTCCGAATTTAGCGTGGAAGCTTCAGAAATATTTGTCAATAATGTTTCCATCGCTACTGTGAAAAATTTAGAAACAGCCAACAAAGT
>JAVBKL010000220.1:0-16485 GCA_031554055.1 Eubacteriales bacterium
TTGGGGCTTTCAGAAATTTTGGATTCACCGATAAAATTTGCCAATGCGTTTTTTCTTGCAATTGGATACGAATACCCCTTGTCAAGTTCGTTGTTAAGTGTTATTTTATAGGCTGGGGATTCTGTTGTTAAAAAATTTGCAAAATGTGCAAGTGGCGTTAGATTTCCTGCTTCAGAACCAAAACAAATTGCATCAATAATTCCGAGACTTTCTAAAATTTTGACAGAATAGCCAGCAAAATATTCGGCACTGGCGGTTGAGAAACTAACAGGCAACTCAATGACAGCATCGATGCCGTTTTTTAGTGCCATTTCTGTTCTGCTATATTTGTCAATGAGGGCTGGTTCGCCTCGCTGAACAAAATTTCCACTCATCACGGCGATGACATATTCACAGCCAGTAACTTTTTTTGACTGCTCAATATGAAGTTTATGCCCGTTGTGAAACGGATTGTATTCGGCTACTATACCTAAAATCTTCATTTAGAAACCTCGCTTGTTTTTCGTTTTGTATTTACATTTTAAACTGCAATGGTGAAAAAGATTGCTAAGATCTAATTTTATCATATAAAATATAAATAATAAACCGAAATAAACTATTTACGAAATTAAAAATTCACGTTATAATAGTAAGTAAATTAATTTTCGTTTTTTTAAATGTTTTTGCATAAAATGTCGATAAATATAGCATAGTTGGCAAGGTGGTTTAGAAAATGAAAGATATTACCGACAAGGAATTTGCAATGATTCGTGATTATATAAAAGCCAACTTTGGAATCAGCCTTGGAAATGAAAAAAAGTCCTTGATATTTTCGCGGTTAAGAACCGTATTGCAAGAGAACCATTTGGAAGATTTTACTGAGTATTATCAATATTTGGTAAATGACAAGTCTGGAGAAGCTGTTGTAAAATTTATTGACAAGGTCACAACGAATCATACTTTTTTTATGAGAGAGACCGACCACTTCGATTTTTTGAGGGACAAGGCATTGCCTTTTGTGGAGGAAAATTACTCTGGTAATGATTTGCGTCTGTGGTGTGCTGGTTGTTCATCTGGCGAGGAGTCTTACACGCTCAAATTTATTGTGGAAGACCATTTCAAAAAAAGTAAAAACAAATGGAACACAGAAATTTTGGCAACCGATATTTCCACCAATGTCCTTGACAAGGCGGTTAGAGGTGTCTATCCAACGGAGAGTGTCAACACGCTTCCAGAGTCTTGGAGAAAAAACTATTTCGATAAGCATGATGCGGAACATTCCATTGTGAAAGACGAGATCAAAAAAGGTATTACATACCGAAAATTTAATTTGATGGATGATAAATTTCCGTTTAAGAAGCTGTTTCACATTATCTTTTGTAGAAACGTTATGATTTATTTTGATAACCCAACGAGAGATAAGTTAGTCCAAAAGTATTATGATAACTTGGAGCAAGGCGGTTATTTGTTCATCGGACATTCAGAATCTTTAAGCCATACATCCACAAGTTTTAAATATGTTATGCCAGCAGTTTATCGCAAACAGTAGACGTGTTTGATAACCGCTAATGTTTTAACTTTTGTGGTGCGAAAATATCAGGCTTCAATGATTTTTCGTCACAGAAAAGTCTGAAATTCTTAGGTGATCGAACAAGTCGAATAAAAGATTTTAAATACCAACGTTCCTGTTATAATAAAACTATTAATAACAATATTTAGTAAAGGTGATGATATTTTGGCTGATTTTGATAGAGAGTCCATGATGGAGATGTTTACCTACGAGATGTCACAGCTCGTAGAGCAGCTTGAACAAAATGTTATCAAAGGCGAGAACGGCTATTCTATGGGAGAGATCAACGAAATCTTCCGTATCATGCACACCATAAAAGGTTCTGCAGCCATGATGATGTTCGATACCATTGCAAACACAGCACATTCTATGGAAGACTTGTTCTTCTATTTAAGAGAAAAGAATCCGCAAGGTGTAGACTTTTCTGAACTTACAGATAGAATACTTGAAGCAATGGATTTTATTAAAGGTGAACTAAATAAAATTGAATCAGGCCTGCCTTCTGATGGAGACAGCTCTGACATTGTTTTGAAAATTAAAAATTTCTTGAAGATTATTAAAGGTGAAACGGCTCCTGTGGCAAAAGCAGTTGCCAAAGCACCAGTGGTGCAAGCTCCAAAGCCAGTTGTATCTGACGGAAACCGTTTTCGTGCGTTAATTAAGTTTGAAGAGGGTTGCGAGATGGAGAATATCCGTTCGTATACGCTGGTTCACAACTTGGGAAATTCCATTCGGGATTTTGTTCATGTTCCCGAAGATATTATTGATGAAGAGGCGATTCCATATATCCGTGCCAATGGATTTTTAATTGAGTTTACAACGGATGAGACTTACGAAAAAATGAAGAGCACTCTTGAGCGAACCGTTTACATGAGAGAGCTTACATTTGACCAAGTGGATGCAAAATCAAATAGAAGCAGCTTATATACACACTATAGAGTTTTCATGACATTCTCCGATGGCGTTGAAATGGAAAATGTACGTGCGTACACAGTCGTTCACAACATTGAAGATCGTGTAAACGAGATTTCACATATTCCGTCTGACATTATTGATGAATCGTCAATTGATGTGATTCGTGCAAACGGCTTTACAATGGAGTTTAAGACAACAATGTCTCATGACGAAATTGAAGATTTCTTTGCGAGCAGTGCAAACCTCAAGAATTATGTTATTACAAATCTTGATCAAGATGGAGAACAAGAGGAGAATGAGGAGGCGGTTGTCATAGAAAGAGAACCTGAAATAATTGACCAACCCAAAGCAGATCCTACAGCTACTCAAGTTGTTAAAAAATCGGCGGTTCAGCACGTAATAAGCGTGAACGTTAGCAAACTTGACCAACTTCTAAACCTGATGGGTGAGCTTGTTATTGCAGAAGCAATGGTTACGCAAAACCCAGAACTTGAAGGGCTTGAGCTTGAAAGTTTCCACAAAGAAACAAGACAACTTAGAAAAATCATTACTGATGTGCAAGATAACGTTATGTCCATGCGAATGGTTCCACTTTCACAAACCTTCTTTAAAATGCACCGTATTGTGCGTGATATGTGTAAGGCACTTGACAAAGACGTTACGCTTGAAATTATTGGTGAGGAAACAGAAGTTGATAAGAATATAATCGAACATATCTCCGATCCACTTATGCACATTATTCGTAACTCTGTTGACCATGGAATCGAAACCCCTACGGCACGTTCCAAAGTGGGAAAATCCGAAAAGGGTACTGTATTCCTAGAAGCTAAAAACTCGGGCGGCGATGTTTTAATCATCGTTCGTGATGATGGCGCTGGTATCAACAAAGATGCTGTTATGGCAAAGGCAAAGAGAAACGGCTTGCTTAGAAAGCCAGAAAATGAATACACTGACAAAGAAATTCATCAGTTCATTTTCTTGCCTGGATTTTCAACAAACGAAGCAGTTACTGCGTTCTCGGGTCGTGGTGTTGGTATGGATGTTGTTTCTACCAATCTTGAAATCGTTGGCGGTTCGGTTATCGTTGACTCAACGCCTGGGCTCGGCAGTGTGTTTACATTAAAAATTCCACTAACACTTGCTATCATTGAAGGTATGACCATTAAAATGGGTGGTGCGAAATACACGATTCCGATTATTTCGATTAAGCAAAGCTTTAAGGCGAAAAAGGATAGCGTGTTCATTGACCCAAGTGGCAACGAGATGATTCAAGTTCGCGGTGATATATTTAACGTCGTTAGGCTTTACGACTTCTTCCAAGTTGATAGTGCAGTTTCTGATGTTGAAGAAGGTATTATGATTGTGCTTGAAAATGGCGAGCAAACCATTTGTATTTTTGCTGACGAGCTCGTTGGCGAACAACAAGTTGTTGTTAAGTCCATGCCTAAGTACATCAAAAAAATACGTGGTATTAGTGGCTGTACATTACTCGGCAACGGCGATATCAGCTTGATTATTGATGTTGCTGGTTTCTTCGATAAATAGAAACTTGGCTTCCCAAATTATTAATACTTAAAAGGAGTTGATTTAAGTGTCGATTGATAACGAATTAGAATTAGATGTTAAAAAAGATGACGATACCACCAAAGACCAGTATTTAACCTTTGAAATAGATTTTGAAGAGTATGGAATCGAGATTGCTAATATTAAAGAAATTATTAGCATTTGCCCCATTACACTTGTTCCGCAGACACCGCCTTCTGTGAAGGGAATCATTAACTTGAGAGGTGACATTATCCCTGTTATTGACGTTCGTAAACGCTTTGGAAAAGCTCCAAAAGATTATGATGCACTCACTTGTATTGTAGTTATTGAGTTTAATCAATTCGTGCTCGGGTTAATCGTTGACAGC
Source organism: Eubacteriales bacterium (assembly GCA_031554055.1). Lineage (GTDB taxonomy): Bacteria > Bacillota > Clostridia > Lachnospirales > JAVBKL01 > JAVBKL01. The sequence continues at coordinate 4,377 of JAVBKL010000220.1, forward strand.
GTAAAAGAGGTTATGTTTATTGACGAGGCAAATGTTTTGCCACCACCAAGTGCAAAGCTTAGCTTTTACAACCAGTTTGTTAGAAACATTGGTCGTGTAAACGATAGCGTGAAATTATTGCTTGATTTAGACAAATTCTTGAGCCAAGAATAGACAAATAAAAAGAACGCAGATGCGTTCTTTTTATTTGCTCTGGGGCAATTTAATACCCGATATGTATGTTCGAAAAAATACTTGGCAGCATATATGAAGTGATCTCTTTGGCGTTTAACTTCTCAAAAGATTTTTTTACCAAATTTAAATCGAGTTGGTATATATATGCAATGTTTTCGGCAGTATAAGTAATGGGCGAATGACATTCAATTTCTCGTGCATACATCTTGCCAATTTCGCTATCGGCACCTTGCATAATCGTAAGGAAAACATCGGGGGTTATGACAGTGATGTTTAATTGGCGGAGCTGTTCTTGTACCTTGGCTTCGGATATTTCTAAAAGCTCGCACACTTCGGAAACTTTGAACTCGCACGCTCCACTTTTTAATTTTAAATCAATAGATTGTAGCCGTGGCACAATATTTTCTAAATATAATTCAAGATAAGTACAGTCGTTCTTGTTGTTCCCCCTAGTAATATTTTTAAATTCTGTTATACTGTTTTCGTGAACTGAGGTAATATAATAATAATACATTCTCTGCTGTAAAACCAGTTGTAATAGTTGGAAGTGATAAAATGAATGAAATTCAAAAGTATTTTAGATTTAGGCAAGCGTTAATCGAACAGTATTTAAAAGGTGACATGACCAAATCAGAATATCTATCAAGAAATTTGGAAGCAGTCCTAAGCCTTAACATAAAGCCGTTTAAAAATATGGATACAGTTGACAAAGGTTTGTTTAACTATCAATATTATAATGCGATGGCTAAAGAAGCAAATGCAGAAGCACATTCCTACGGTGACCGAGAACTTCAAAAGGAATCGTATGAGTCGGCAAACCACTTTTACTACAAAAAAGATAGGGCGACGATGGCGGTTTTAAAACTCCTAGATTACAGAGGGGTATCGGCTTACTTCATTCATGTGCGTTCCAAGGAGCTCAAAGGGAAGTTGTTCGAAATTGTAATCGAGGACCATGATTCCATTCTGCATTCGACCAACCAAAGAATCCTTGCGGACTTGCAGGCAGAACAAGTATTCCTAGACGAAACAAAGACATCACTCATTGACTACTATGTAAACCAAAAATATATGTAACGGTTGGAATGAGGTGCAAGATGATTATTGGCACGTGCAAAGTATATTTAGCCGCAGAGTGGGTATATTCTTTAAAGGATAAACGTAGTGTTGTAAAAAGCTTAACCGAGCGTATGAAGCATAAGTTTAATATTTCGGTTGCAGAAATTGAAAAGCAAGACGTATTAAGAAGCATCGTGATTGGCTTTGCTTGTGTAACAAACAGTTCACGCCATGCCGATGAAATGATCCAAAATGTTTTGACGTATGTTGAGAACAATACAGATGCAGTCGTTGAAGATGTGGTCATAGAAATCCTCTGATTTGGGTGACTACTAAAAGCTTGATTTTCAAAAATGCCTGTGATATAATCTGTAGATTAAACTGGAATCAGTGTGTGGACTCCACTGCGAAACAGTCAATTTAAGGAGGATTTTTTTAATGAAATCAGAATTAATTCAAACCAATCAATGGAAATTGACAATTGAGGTAGGACCCGAGCGTTTTGAAGAGGGTATGAAACATTCATATAATTTAAACAAGACTAAAATAAATATTCAAGGCTTTAGAAAAGGCAAGGCTCCTAGAAAATTAATTGAATCACAATATGGCAAACAAATATTCTTTGAAGAAGCTGTTAACTTTGTTATACAAGGTGCTTATGAAGCAGCTCTTGCCGAGACAAAGCTTGATGTTGTGTCAAGACCAGAGATTGATGTGTTAAGCGTTTCAACAGAAGAAGGCGTTGTATTTGAAGCAACTGTTTTTGTTAAACCAGAAGTGAAAATCAGCGACTACAAAGGCATTACATACAAAAAAACAGATAAAGAGCCTTCAGAAGAAGAAATTGAAAAGGAATTCACAAGTGCTAGAGAGAAAAACGCTCGCCTTGTTACCATTACAGACCGACCTGTTGCTTTGGGCGATAAAGTTAAGATTGATTTCGAAGGCTTTATGGACGACGTTGCATTTGAAGGCGGAAAAGCCGAGGACTATGAACTTGTTATCGGAAGCAAAACATTTATTGATACATTCGAAGAGCAACTCGTTGGCAAGAGCATTGACGATGAATTTGATGTGAATGTGAATTTCCCAGAGGGCTATCAAAAAGAAGAGCTTAGCGGCAAACCAGCAGTATTTAAAGTGAAAATTAACGGAATCACAATGAACGAACTTCCAGAGCTTAACGATGATTTTGCACAAGACGTATCAGAATTCGACACACTTGAAGCATATAGAAACGACATCATAGAAAAACTATCTGCAAAAAAAGCAGACGAATCAGAGCGTCGTACTGTTGACCAAATTATGATGAAGCTTATCGAAAACGCAGAGATCGAGTTACCACAGATTATGGTGGATAACCAAGTAAACCAAATGCTAAATGACATGGCACAACGTCTACAACAAGGCGGCATGAACCTTGAAATGTATCTACAGTATACTGGCCAAACAAAAGAAAGCCTTGAGAAAATGTATCAAGCTCCAGCAACAAACCAAGTAAAAGGTCGCTTAATTCTTGAGCAAATTTCAGTACAAGAGAATTTGGATGCAACAGAAGCCGAGCTTGATGAAGAAATCAACCGCTTAGCAGAGATGTATAAAATGCCTGCGGATAAGTTTAAAGTGATACTTCGTCCAGAGGATTATGAAGGACTTAAACAAGATATTATTGTTAAAAAAGCTAGCGAGTTCGTTATTGAAAACGCGATTGAAGAAGAATAGAATACAATATTCATGACATGGAGGATTTTACATGGCAAATTTAGTTCCTATTGTAGTTGAACAAACCAATAGAGGCGAACGTTCATATGACATTTATTCACGTCTGTTAAAGGATCGAATTATCTTTTTAAGTGACCCTGTGACAGATGATACGGCGAGCATTATTGTGGCACAACTCCTGTTCTTAGATGCGGAAGACCCTGATAAAGATATTAACTTATACATCAACAGCCCTGGTGGTTCTGTAACGGCTGGGCTTGCAATCTATGACACCATGAGACACATTAAAGCAGATGTTTCTACCATCTGTATCGGTATGGCTGCAAGCATGGGTTCGTTCTTGCTTTCTGCTGGTGCCAAGGGCAAGCGTTTTGCACTTCCAAACGCAGAAGTTATGATTCACCAACCATCAGGCGGGGCAAGAGGTCAAGCGACAGATGTTAGAATTCAAGCAGAGCATTTATTAAAAACCAAACAAAAGTTAAATCAAATGTTGTCCGAAATGACAGGACAGCCAATAGAGGTTATTGAGCGTGATACGGATCGTGATAATTATATGTCGGCAGAAGAAGCCAAAGCATATGGTCTTATTGACGAAGTTATCACCAGACGCAAATAAGGAGATGTGTAAATGAGTACAAAAATAGATGATAAACGTGGTGCTCTAAGATGTTCCTTTTGTGGGAAAAGTCAAGAGCTTGTGGAAAAGCTGATAGCGGGACCAAACGTTTATATCTGCAATGAGTGTTTAGAACTTTGTAACGAAGTTTTAGACGAATCCACACCAAACAAAATTGATGTTGACGACGATGCTTTTAAACTACCAAAGCCGAAAGAAATTCAAACATTCTTGGATGAATATGTTGTTGGTCAAGACAGAGCAAAAAAAGCTCTTGCCGTTGCTGTATACAACCACTACAAGAGAATTGTTTTAAACGATACAACAGGCGATGTCGATTTGCAAAAGAGCAATATTTTAGTTGTTGGCCCAACTGGCGTTGGAAAAACATTTTTGGCTCAAACGCTTGCGAAAATGTTAAATGTTCCGTTTGCGATTGCAGATGCAACTAGCCTTACCGAAGCAGGATATGTTGGTGAGGACGTTGAGAATATTTTGCTCAAGTTGATTCAAGCAGCGGATTTTGATATTGAAAAAGCAGAGCGTGGCATTATTTACATTGACGAAATTGATAAAATAGCAAGAAAATCCGATAACCCATCCATCACCCGTGATGTAAGCGGTGAGGGTGTTCAGCAAGCCTTGCTCAAAATTTTAGAAGGTACCGTTGCATCTGTTCCACCGCAAGGCGGACGCAAACACCCACATCAAGATTTTATCCAAATCAACACCACAAATATTTTATTTATTTGCGGCGGAGCTTTTGGTGGTCTTGAAAAAATTATTGAGCAACGCATGAACAAAAAAGTAATCGGATTTGGTTCGGAAGTGAGAACAAAAAAAGAAAAGCTTGAAGATGATGTTTTTGGCGATTTGCTTCCACAGGACTTGCAAAAATATGGCTTGATACCAGAGTTTATCGGACGTGTTCCTGTTTTGGTTACGTTATCAAGTCTTGATGAAACAGCTCTTCGTTCTATTTTAACTGAACCAAAAAACGCTTTGACCAAGCAATATAAGTATTTGTTTGAACTAGACAATGTATTGTTGGAGTTTGAAGACGAAGCACTTTCTGCTATGGCGAAGCTTGCCATTGAACGTGAGACAGGGGCTCGTGGTTTGCGTGCGATTGCCGAAAACTTTATGATGGACATTATGTTCGATATTCCTTCTGACGAAACCATTGAAAAAGTTGTTATCACAAGAGATACAGTGGAGAAAAAACTAGCACCTCAGATAATTTATAACGAAAATCGTCAACCGATTATTCGCAAGACGAAAAAACGCAAACAAAAGAAAGTTACGGCATAAAAAAAGGGGCTGACTCGCACTAGCGAGTCAGCCCCTTTTTTTGTAGTGATTATTCCATTTCACGGCTCATGTAATTGAACAAGTAGTGCATGGCTTCCGCCTTTGTTACAACTTGGCTCGGGTTAAAGGATTTGCCCTCGATGTCAAATACGCCAAGTGCGTTAAGGATTGCAACGGTGCCAAGGTTCTTGGCTACATCGTTATATGGCATTGCAAATGCAAGTAGGTCTGTGTACTCACGGATTTTCATGAAGCCAGCAAAAATATCGGTGAGCTGTGCTCTTGATAGGGTTGCATTTGGGTTAATATCGTTTTTCGCAACGATTCTGTTACGAACGAGATAGTCATAGAAATATTTTAAATCTTCGTCAGATTTTGTGTAATAAGGATAACCTTGGAACGCCGCATACGCAAGTTTTAAGAACTCAAGTTGTGTGATGTTTGCGTCTGGGTTAAGTTTGGTGCTGTCTAAATACACGCCTGCATCGCCAAGTTTTTTGAACTGTGCCTCGTACTTATGCCCAGCTATATCGGTGTAGGCACCAAAGCCTTCCTGTTTGATTTCTTCTCCGTTGTAATCAATAAACTTGCCTGTGTCTGCGTTCATTGTGAAACTTGGATTGTCAAGTCTGTATACAAGCTTGCCGGTGTTGTTGTTAGGCATTGGTCTTGGCATAATCTTGGTTGACATGGATGTGTCTGCCATTGCTTGTTGTTCATAAACTACGGTGTATACTTTTTTAAGGGTTGTGTTCTCAAAAACTTTAGCAAGTGCTTGTGCGTCTGTAAGTTTGCTTGTTGCGGGTACAAAGTTCAGGTTATTATGATAACTGCCGCTGTATGATGTGAACGCACCGTCACTGTCAATACAAACGGAATACGTGTCAGTTGGGAACTCAACGCCATTTACTACACGTACAAAATTGTAATAGTTTACGCTGTAGTCTTTGTAACGGTTGCTCTCATCTGGGATAAGTTTAAACTCCGATGATTTGTTGCCAGCAAAGTCTTTAAAAATGGTTTGTGCCTGTGCCTTGTATGTCTCATAAGTGCTGGTTTGTAGTTCTGGGTTTTGTCGGTAGCTGCCGCTGCTATAGTAGTTCATGATTTCGCCTGTGTTGGCACTCACTGTAATGTTTGCAAATTTTTGATTCACATATCCCATGTCACGTGTAGGCGTGTTTTCGCTTGCTACTTGTTCTGTGGGTACGGTTTCATCTTTGAAATAAGAGAAATTCCAAGTGTATGTGTCCTTGCCCGAATAGTCCTTATTGAGGGTTGCCCCTTGGTTTATATAGCCATCTAAATTGATGTGTTTGGCTTCTTTAACAATTTTTTCGGCAGCTTCTACTTTGATAAGCTTGCCAAGGCTTGATAGTTTGGCTTGTTCTTCCGGTGTGAGAACGATTATGTTGGAAGCACTGCCAGCCATTGATTTTGCACTTGATTCTGCACGTACCATGCCATCATATTTTCCAGACGTCAAATAAATAGGGTAGCCTGTATTTAAATAAGATTTTCCTGTTAGTGCGTCGATGGTATAACCAGATTTTACTGGTACATAGGCAAGGGTTGTGCCTGTGATTTCATTGTCTTTGTAGATTGGCATATACACTTTTTTGATTCCGATTTCAGTGCCATATGCTTTTTTTGCGGCGTCAAGCGAGATAGCTTTTGTTGCATCCGAATAGCTCTGGATGTTCTGCCAGTTTAAATAGTACGAGTCTACTTTTCCTGTTTCGGAGTTGATTTGAATGTTGCCGCCCAAACCTTCCACAGTGATTCCATCTTTTTTATACCCCACTTCGAAGTTGTAAGAGATATTTGAGTAGGCATTTGTGCCATTTGGCGTAAGGATTTCTAGCTGTGATGCCACCGCTGGGTTAATGGATTTAATCCATGTGTTGCCGACTGTCATGGCAGCTTTTGCATCAATTTTTGGGAAATGTGCAACATAGTCACGCATAGAGCCTTCATTGTTTTGGTATTGCGTGATGAGGTCGCCATAAATGGTCACGCTCATACTTGCTTCGGTTTGTTCTGTTGGTGCTGTTCTCCAATAAAAGTTGTATCCAGTGAAATCACCTTGGTTTACAATGTTGTAATCAAACACAGAGTAGTTGCTTGGAATATTGATTTTTGATTTTACAATCTTGAGTGCCGCTTCCATATTTTCTGCGGAAGGGTTGCTGACTTGAATGTTCGAAATCGTTACGCCTTTCAAGGAAACGGGTGCTTGCGTTGGTGTTGGAGCAGTGACGGTTAGAGCACTGGTACTGGCACTAACAGCTGTCGTTGATAAAACACAAATACATAAGCCGATTGCTATATTTTTTTTCATTTTAAATCCTCCTCTTAGTTACGGTTGTTTTTTTGTATACTAACTTAAACGCAAGTTTTTTCATAAAGTTCCCGAAATTAAGGGGAACTTTATAAAAAGTCCCCCCGTAGTTTTAAAGCTATTATTTAATAACAATATTTACGATACGAGCTGGCACATAAATCTCTTTTACAATTTCTGCACCCTCAAGTCTTGACTGTAGTTTTTCCTTTGCAAGAGCAATGGCTTCGTCCTTGGTTGCGTTGGTCGGGATGAAAAGGCTGTCACGGAATTTTCCGCTGATTTGCAAAGCGATTTCAACGGTGTCTTCTTTCATTTTTTCGGCGTCACACACAGGCCAACCTTGGGCAAACACAGAAGTGCTGTGTCCTAGTTGTTCCCAAAGTTCTTCTGCAATATGCGGGGAAAATGGTGCAAGCAAACGAACCAAGTCGTTGAGTGTTGATTTGTCCACGCCGCCTTGTTCTTTTGTTAGGTCAATAATTTTATTGGTAAACTCCATGAATCCGCTTACCACGGTGTTTAGGCTTAAATTTTCTAAACGGTGTGTGATTTCATGGATTGTTTTATGATGAAGGACGTTCATTTTTTTCGATTCGCCATAGGTTGTGTCTTTATTTTCTACCACCAATTTCCATAACTTGTTTAAGTAACGGAATACGCCGTCAATACCCGAGTCGTCCCATTCTGCATCAAGTTCTGGAGGAGCAATGAAAAGCTCGTACATACGCAAGGAGTCACAGCCGTATTTTTCAACGAGCTCGTCAGGCGATATAACATTGCCTTTGTTCTTGCTCATTTTTGAACCCTTGCTGTTGATCATGCCTTGGTTAAACAATTTTGCAAAAGGCTCATCAAAGTCAATCACACCGATGTCGAACAAAAATTTAGTGTAGAAACGTGAGTATAGCAAGTGGAGCACAGCATGTTCCACGCCGCCCACATAGTAGCCAACAGGCAACCATTTATTAAGGGCTTCTTTGCTTGCGAGTTCTTTATCATTGTGTGGGTCTGGGTAACGCAAGAAGTACCAAGACGATCCCGCCCATTGTGGCATGGTGTTTGTCTCACGTTTTGCTGGTGCCCCGCATTCTGGGCAAGTGGTGTTGACCCATTCGTGGATGGCAGCAAGTGGTGACTCGCCAGTCTCGGTTGGGAGATAGCTCTCAACGTTTGGCAACACAACAGGAAGTTGGTCATCGGGAACCGCAACCGCACCGCATTTGTCACAGTGGACAATTGGAATCGGCTCGCCCCAATAACGCTGACGAGAGAATACCCAGTCACGCAATTTATAGTTGATGGTTCGCTTGCCGATGTTTTGTTCTTCGATTGCGTCAATCACTGCACTGATGGCATCTTTTGGCGTTTTAATACCGTCAAACTTTTCGGAGTTAACAAGAACACCTTCGGTAAGAAGTGCTTCTGTAAGCTCTGTAATCGTGCCGTCCTTGGAAACAACTTGAAGAATCGGCAAGTCATATTTTTTAGCAAAATCAAAGTCACGCTCGTCGTGTGCCGGAACGCACATGATGGCACCTGTGCCGTAATCAATTAAAACATAGTCCGAAACCCAAACAGGGATTTTCTCGTTTGTGAACGGGTTGATTGCATAGCTACCTGTGAACACACCTGTTTTTTCTTTGTCTGTCATGCGGTCAATGGAGGACTTTGTGCTTGCGGCAAAAACATATTTGTCCATGCCATCTTTGTATTCGTCCGTTGTAATTTTTGCAACAAGCTCATGCTCGGGAGCGAGAACCATAAAAGTTGCACCGTAAATCGTGTCGGGGCGAGTGGTAAATACTTTAATCGCTGCGTCAAAAGAGTCAATTTTAAAATCAATCTCTGCACCAAAGCTTTTGCCAATCCAATCGGATTGCATTTTTTTAACTTTCTCTGGCCAGTCGAGTTTGGTCAAGTCGTTTAAAAGTCTTTCGCCGTAATGCGTAATTTTTAGCATCCACTGGCGAAGCATTTTCTTGGTAACAGTCGAGTGGCAACGCTCGCAAGTGCCGCTGGTTGCTTCTTCATTGGCGAGAACACATTTGCAAGTAGGGCACCAGTTGAGCGGCATTTCTCTTTCATATGCCAAGCCTTTTTTGAACATTTGTGCAAATATCCACTGTGTCCATTTATAAAATCCTGGGTCGGTGGTATCTATTTCACGGCTCCAGTCATACAACGCACTGATTTCGCCGAGTTGACGTTTGTAGTTTTTGATGTTGTCGGCGGTGGCTGATGCGGGATGAAGTCCGTTTTTGATGGCATAATTTTCTGCAGGAAGTCCAAAAGCGTCCCAACCCATTGGGTGCAACACTTCAAAACCTTGCATGAGTTTGTAGCGAGCGAGAACATCGCTTAGCACATATCCTCGCCAGTGTCCAACATGGAGTCCGCTTCCCGATGGGTAGGGGAACATATCTAGGCAATAGAATTTTGGCTTCTTGTCGTCAGCCGGATTTACTGGGTTTTCTGTCCACTTTGTACGCCATTTTTTCTCGATGCTGCTATAATCGTACCTCATTGTATTCAGTCCTTTGTTTTTTAAAATTCTGTAGTTAAATTTCCCTTCGACCTTCGAGTGCTCTGGAAAGCGTCACTTCGTCCACATATTCCAAATCGCCGCCAACAGGTACGCCGTGAGCGATTCTTGTCACCGTGATGCCAAGCGGCTTGATTAACTTGCTTAAATACATGGCAGTGGCTTCGCCCTCCACATTGGGGTTGGTCGCAACAATTACTTCTTCGATCTCGTCGTTATTTAATCTTGTCAGAAGCTCTCTAATTTTTAACTCGTTCGGTCCGACACCGTTCATTGGTGAGATTGCTCCGTGCAATATATGGTATAAACCCTTAAACTCGTTTGTACGTTCGTATGCCGCCATGTCTCTTGGGTCTTCAACAACCATGATGGTGTCGCTGTTTCGCTTGGTACTTGAACAAATTTTGCATGGATCCTCGTCCGTTAAGTTGCAACAGCACGAACAATACTTTATGTTTTTCTTTGCATATAAAATGGCGTGGGATAACGCCGCCACTTTTTCTTCGGGTTGGTTGATGATATAAAACGCAAGGCGTTGTGCTGATTTGCCGCCGATGCCGGGCAACTTTGACAATTCTTCAATGAGAGTGGTGATTGGGTTGCCGTAAAAGTTCCCACCGTAGTTCATCGTATCACCTAGAACATTCCGGGCATTCCCATGCCGCCTGTAATTTTGCTCATTTCGCCGTTTACGGTTTCGTCTGCTTGGCGAATCGCCTCGTTTACTGCTGTGAGAATTAAGTCTTGGAGCATTTCAATATCGTCTGGGTCAACCACGTCTTTAGCAATCGTAATTTCTTGAATAGCCTTTTTGCCGTTGATTACGATTTTAACCGCACCGCCGCCTGATGTCACCTCAAAGGTTTTGCTCTCGAGGTCGGATTGCATATCTTCCATTTGTTTCTGCATTTTCTGTGCTTGTTTCATTAAGTTGTTCATATTCATGCCGCCAAAATTCGGCATACCTTGTCCTTTTGCCATTTCAGTTACCTCCTAGTAATTAGAAATTCATTATTCTATTTCTATTATAGACGTATCCATCTTTTCTGTAAAGTCTTCTCTCGAAATATCTGAATATTCATCGGGTACACCATACATTTGTTTATGTTTTTGCTCATAGATATCCTTGTACGTGTATACGATTTGAAACTCGCAGCCAAACTTTTCGGCAAGCCCTCTTTGGATACTGTCTTGATATTTCTTGATGGTTTCAGCGGCAGAATAATTGTTTGTCACGATGAGTAGCTCTGTACCTTCGAGGTAACCCACGTAAGACGTCAAAAGGTAAGAGCTTGTGGGCGGTTTAAAGCCTTGCACAAACTCGTCCCAGTTCTCACGAACCTTTGTAATATCATCGGGAACAGACTTGCGAAGTGTGGGTTTGGCTTGCACTGGCTCGGGGCTTGGTTTGGGTTCTGGTCTAAAGCCACCCTCGGTGAGACTTGCAAGTTTGGATTCAAGTTTTTTAATCCTTGCATCGAAAATATTTGCGGCGTCCTCTGTTTTATTGGACTCGGGGTTTGAAAGCTTGATGCAAGTGACTTCAAGGAGTACACGCTCGTTGGCGGCGTATTTTAGTTGGGGAAGGAGTGCCGAAAATGTGGTGATATACGTAAACAAAGTTTCTCGGCTGATGTTCTTGGCTTGTTTGAGAATGAGCGTGATGTTTTCAAGAGACATATCGAGTGCGGCGGAGTCCTCCGAAACGCTCGTGGCGACAAGGAGATTTCTCAAATGCTCCACCAAGTCCGATACAAATTGTGAAATGTCACGTCCGTTTATCACGATTTCGTCAATCGTCTGCATACAGAGGGCGGTGTTGCCCTCATACAGTGCGTTGGTTAGTTTGAAAAAAACCCTTGTGTCAACCGAGCCCACGATGTCAAGCACCATGTCGAGCGTGATGTTCTGCTCAAAGTAAAACGCCGTGCATTGGTCGAGAACACTTAGGGCGTCACGCATGGCACCGTCTGCCACCCTCGCTATATACCGCAATGCTTTTTCTTCTATCTGGATATTTTCGGTAACAATATACTCACTCAAAGTGTTGGTCATATCGTTTACAGTTATTCGCTTAAAGTCAAATCTTTGGCAGCGTGAGTGTACCGTTGTTGGAATTTTTTGCGGGTCGGTGGTCGCCAAAATAAAAATGACGTGGGCGGGGGGCTCCTCCAAAGTTTTTAAGAGGGCGTTAAACGCTCCTGTTGAGAGCATATGCACCTCGTCGATGATATATATTTTATATTTTCCCTCTGTGGGCGGATACTTCACTTCTTCTCGAATGTCACGGATATTGTCAACACTGTTGTTGCTCGCCGCATCCATTTCGATTACGTTC
>JAVBKL010000046.1:0-2777 GCA_031554055.1 Eubacteriales bacterium
TGAGTGAGCTCGTTCCACGATATACTTTGTATTTTCTACCTTGAAAAAGTTCTACATTGCTCGGGCTCTCTTCGCAACCAGCAAGCAAGGCACCCATAACACAAACACTTGCCCCAGCCGCAATCGCCTTTGTTATATCGCCAGAAAATCTGATTCCGCCATCTGCTATGACAGGAATATCAAATTGCTTTGCAGCTTCTGCACAATCGTAAATCGCAGTTAATTGAGGGACACCGACACCGGTAACAATGCCAGTTGTGCAAAGCGAACTCGGACCAAAACCAACCTTAACCGCATCGGCTCCAGCTTTGATTAATTCAATGGCACCTTCTGCTGTAGCAACATTTCCAGCGATTATATCTATTTGTGGAAATTTTGATTTTAATAACTTAATTGCATCTGTAATATTCTTGGAATGGCCGTGTTGAGCTTTGACAAGGAGCAAGTCAACTTTGGATTTTATAAGAGCTTCTGCCCTCTCCAACAAATCGTCGCAAGCGCCAATGTTTGCTCCAACAAGCAGCCTGCCCTGTGAGTCCCTTGAAGAATTTGGATATTTATATGCTTTCTCAATATCTTTTATTGTGATTAAGCCTTTTAAATGTCCACGGTCATCTATAATCGGTAACTTTTCAATTTTGTGCAGGGTAAGAATTTCTTTTGCTTCATCGAGGCTTGTACCTTCTTTTGCAGTGATCAGCCCTTCGCTAGTCATAACTTCATAAATCTTTTTATCATGGTCTGTTTCAAATCTTAAATCACGATTGGTTATGATGCCCACAAGTTTTCCATTTTCCGTGATTGGAACACCAGAAATATGATATTTGCCCATAAGCTGGTCTGCTTCATAAACATAATGATTAGGCGATAGGAAGAATGGGTCAGTAATTACACCATGCTCCGAACGCTTCACTTTATCAACTTCTGCCGCTTGTTCTTCAATGGACATATTCCTATGAATGATTCCGATTCCGCCTTGTCTTGCCATAGCAATCGCCATTTGTGATTCTGTTACTGTATCCATACTTGCACTCATAATCGGTGAGTTCAAATAAATTCTTTTTGTTAAGCGAGTGCCCAAATTTACTTTGCCCGGTGCAATATTTGAATACGCGGGCAACAAAAGCACATCATCAAACGTTAATCCGTCTTTAACAAGTTTGTTCATTAAATCAGCTCCTTATTGCGGGTAATTAATTATTTGAAAAATTTTCTTGGTGTCACATAGGACGAAAACGCTTTTACAAGTAATTCGTTTGGTTCGATAATTAATTTTACAATTTTGCCGTCTTTTTTAGTAAGGCAAGCATATGTATTTGCTTTTACAACACCGCTCGAAAAATCAAAAACACCTGTCGCACTCGAAAAGTTTCCAACTTGCTCTTTGTTGTCAACATGAGCGATTAACTCAAAATCTTTGACGTCAGCCGAGAACACTCTTTTTCGTCTGGACTTATTATAAATAATATCCACATCAAGCGTACCGTTTGTAAAAATATATTCATACTCTATTTTAAAATATGTCATTAAATAAAAAGCTAAGAAACACAAACAGATAAGAATTGCTGGTGAAAGAGGTGCAATCACTGGTATCATAGAAATCGTAATCGAACTAATGAATAGAATTACCAGAACTCCAATCTGTTTCAATTTGTCTGACTTGTTAGGTATCTTTCTAACTATTTGCTCCTTAAAAATATCTCCCAAAATAATATCCTCCTCTTTATATAAAAACAATCCATTATATACTAACACATACTTATTTCAAAAACAATAAAAACACTTTATTTAGTTTCATAATCTTTACAATCAGCATATGATACAGAATAAAAATATTAAGGAGTGTTAGAATGTATCCTTATAGCCTAAATTTTGAAGACGAAAGATTAGAAAATATAGAAAATGCACTTGATGACAAAATGAATCCAAAAGAAATCGAAGTAGAAGAATTTAACCCAGCTCGTGCTCCGTTTGGAGGTTTTAATCCTTTTTTCCCAAACGATGATGACAACGATTATGAACGTCCAAGACCCAATCGTCCCGGTTCAAATGCACCAATGGGCCCACCGCCACAATATATTCCAGAGAAAAGATCAGGGGGTGCGAGTCTTTATGCTGTTGACCCTCGTGCCATTAAAGGTTGCCAAGGCAACTTCACTTATGTTTGGCTAAGGAACGGACGTTCCTTTTGGATGTATATAACCTTTGTTGGGCGACAATCCGTTTCTGGTTATCGTTACAGTCGGTTTGGCTGGACTTACAGCGGCATTGATTTGCAATCTATCGAGTCTTTTTCTTGCCAGCGATTTTAAATATTAAAATAATCGGGAGGACTTATAATGATAAAGAAATCAATTGCGTTGTGTCTGGTCTTTGTTCTGGCAATGTTTGCACTTGTCGGTTGCGAAAAAAAATCAGAAGCTATCCCGCTTAAACTAAATGAAGTCGTTCACTCTGTGTTTTATGCGCCACAGTATGTTGCACTGGAAAAAGGCTACTTCCTCGAAGAAGGTTTGGATATAGAACTTGCCGTTGGTCAAGGTGCTGACAAATCAATGACTGCACTTATTTCTGGCGATGCAGAAATCGCTTTGCTTGGAACTGAAGCCGGCATTTATGTTTTTAATGAAGGAAAAGAAAACTTTACCGTTTCGTTTGCTCAACTCACGCAACGTGCGGGCAATTATCTTGTGTCACGAACAGATGACTCAGATTTTAAATGGAGCGATGTTGTTTCAAAACAAATTATCGGAGGACGTGCCGGTGGTATGCCCCAG
>JAVBKL010000060.1:0-8283 GCA_031554055.1 Eubacteriales bacterium
CAATATTGGAATGATTAAGAAGTTTAACGCAGCAATCGAAGCAAAGGAATTAGGGTTTAAGCTTGAGGATATTTTGCCACAAGTATTATCAGCAGGCGACGATGCTGGTGAGTTAACAGAAGAAGGTGCAAGGTTGCTTGATCCAAGTGGTGCGTTGCAAGCGGGTGTGCCTCTTTGTCCTCCGGAGGGCGATGCGGGAACAGGCATGGTTGCAACAAACAGCGTTGCATCACGCACAGGAAATGTTTCTGCTGGAACTTCAATTTTTGCAATGATTGTACTTGAAAAAGATTTAAGTCAACTTTACACCGAAATTGATATGGTCACAACTCCTTCTGGAAAACCAGTAGCGATGGTGCATTGCAATACTTGCACCTCCGATTTAGATGCGTGGATAAAGCTGTTTGGCGAAGTACTCACGACAATGGGCATGGAAAAAGATATGAATGCCTTATATGAAACCATGTATAGAATTGCACTGACAGCAGATGCCGACTGTGGCGGACTGATGACTTACAATTATTTTTCGGGCGAGCCGATTACAGGGCTTGACGAGGGTCGTCCATTGTTTGTTCGGTTGCCTGATGCAAAATTCACTCTTGCAAACTTTATGAGAGCACAACTTTACTCAACACTTGCCACACTTAAACTTGGCATGGATATTTTGTTTGACAAGGAGAATGTTGCACTGGATAAACTTTTGGGTCATGGCGGATTTTTCAAAATCAAAGGTGTTGGGCAACGAATTATGGCGGCGGCTGTTAATGTTCCTGTTGTTGTTATGGAAACAGCGGGCGAGGGCGGAGCTTGGGGTATTGCACTTTTAGCCTCTTACATG
This sequence comes from Eubacteriales bacterium, assembly GCA_031554055.1. Lineage (GTDB taxonomy): Bacteria > Bacillota > Clostridia > Lachnospirales > JAVBKL01 > JAVBKL01. The sequence goes on from JAVBKL010000060.1 coordinate 839, forward strand.
CAAAACAAAGAAAACAATGAAACACTTGAAAATTTCCTTTCGGACAAAGTGTTTAGTGCAAGTGCCGGCGAGTGCGTTAACCCTAATTTAGAAGATTTAAAAGGATTTAAAGAGTTTATGGTTCAATACGAAAATGGCCTCGTGATTGAACGTGCAGCGGTTGCTTCTTTAAAATAAAAATGAAAAAAGAATGACCCTAGGATTTTTAATAATCGGTGGGTCATTCTTTTTTGCTCAATTATCTTGTGATTAACAATTCGTAAATGATTTGCGACATTTGTGCACGTGTCGCTTCTGACTTTGGTGTGAGCGTGCCGTCACTGCCTTTAATCATACCAGATTCAACTAAGAATTTCATTGCACTTTGGTAGTCGCCGCCGATTGCATTGGCGTCCTTAAAATCGGATAAGCCTCTTGTGCTTCTTGTCTGTGGCAAGGACTGCAATTTATCGAGTGTGCGATAAATCAACGTGAACATTTGCTCCCGAGAGATTTTTGCATTGGGGTTATACGTTGTACCGTCAACGCCGTTGGTTATGCCCATTGCTTTGGCAACTGCCAAGTATGGTGTGTAGTAAGTGTTCCCCGCGTCACTGAAATTTGCAGATGGTGGGTTCGACACATCAACAGCGAAAGCACGCATGAGCATAACCAAAAACTCTGCACGTGTGATGGTGGCTGCACCACCAAACTCCGTTGGGGTAACGCCTTGAGTTATGCCACGAGCGGCGATGTAAGCCGTTGGCTTGGCATACCAGTCTTTTTCTGTAACGTCTGTGAAATGCACAGGGTTATGTAAAACGGTGTATTGTGAGAAATGTTTTGCTTCAAAGCTCATGTTTTTGCTCGTTGGGTTGTAGGTACCCATGACGTAATCAAGCTTTGCGTTGTCACCTAAGTAGTATGCCACGATCGACTCGGGATCTTTGTTTGTCACTTCCATGTTGACGCTCACACGAATGGTTCCGCCAAACTTGGAAATTTTTTGCCCGCCTGCTTGCAGATTAAAATTGAAAACAGGTGCATCTCCGACTGTTTGCTTTGCTTTTTCACTTAAGGTGCTATTGTCCACGAGGTCTGATGAAAGACTAATTTCACCTGCCGCACCACTTTTTGCTAGTGTTTCAATTGTTTTTGTATCGAGTGTAAATTTTCCCAAGGCACCTGTATCAATGGTTAGGGTTGCCTCACCAAGATTCTTTTGAATGTCTTGCATGACTTGGGCACTTACGTTTACCGATATGGTTTTTGCTAGCATCGGTGCTTCTGCGTGCAATACAAGCTCAACCTTTTCTCCAGCGGAAACATCTGCTTTTGCTGTTGCCAAAGTTTCCGTGAGAGCAGCGGTGTTCACTGTAACACTGGCGGCTGTTCCTTCGAGCACAGGTTTCACCGTTGTTTCAACCTGCTTAGGAGCAGGTGGCAAAAAAATGGTGGAGTCTGTCGGGTTCTTAACGAAGTTATTAGGAATAGGTGCTGTGCCGCTTGATAGAGCGGGTGGTGCAGTAGGTGCTGTGGTCGGTGCTGCTGTTGGAGCTGTCGTTGGCTGTGGGGTTGTAACTGGTGGTGGTGGGTTGCTTCCACCGCCACCGCCGCCACTTGGGCCTGAAGGTTCGGTTACTATGGTTGGGGCTGTATAGGTTCCTTTTGCAAGTGTGTTTTTGGCAGTGAAATTTCCAATTTCAACACTAACCGTTGCTGCCCATTGGTTGCTGCTGTAGGAAACGTTACTCACTTGTGCGGAAGAATATCCTGTTCGTGCCGCTGTGGTAAGAGCCGCTGCCACAGCCGCTGTTGTTCCTGCAGTGTTGCTTGGTAACGTTTTCATGGCTGCAAGGGAATCCCGAAGTTTGCCAGAAACATCTGCCAAGCTACCGCTTTGCGGTGCTTCGAAAGAATAGTAATTTGTATTTAACAAGGTGATTTTTTTACCATTTGTTACCTCGATGGCTGCGTTGGCGTCCATCTCGTTGATGTCAAACGTGGAGCCCCCCGGCTGACCACTGCCGTCAATGATAAGATCGGCTTCTATTTTCATCGGTAGAGTGAGTTGCCAGTTGGCTTCCATTACAAGCGTCTCGGGTGTTTGGGCAAAAGCTGGTATGGTTCCAAGTATCAAAGTAGTGGCTAAAGCAAGACAAATTAGTTTTTTCATTCTTGACTCACTCCTTTTCCTGTGACATTTTTAACTGCTTCACTGTAGTCATACATCTTTGAGGTGTCGGTTCCTAAAACAGCTTTGCTTAGTAGCGCAGCAACCTCTGCACGAGTGGCCGAAGTTTCAGGATTCATAAAGCCTTCTTTCGTGCCGTTTAACAACTTGCCAGCCGCTAAAAATGCAATTGGCTTTTTGTACTTGTCAGCAATTTTATCCTTGTCAGCAAATTTCTTTAAAATACTAACATCCATCGAATCAATATCTGTATTTTGTCCTGCTGTGTAGAGTTTTGCGGTTTCAAGTGCCAGTTCTTGGCGAGTAGCGTATTCGTCACCTGTAAGGGTTTTATCGGGTTCAACGCCTAAGTCGTGAGCATTAGAGATGTTTCTAACAATTTTGCTCAACTGTGATTTTGTAACTTTGTCATTTGGTTTGAAGTTTCCGTCATGTGCATCAGATTCCATGTAGCCAAGACTTGCCATGGCTGTTACACTCTCAAAATACCACTCGCTACGTTTTACGTCAGAGAAAATTTCGCCAAGCCCACGACCACCTTTTAAGCAGGCAACTAATTTCATTATGATATTTGCTTGCGAACGGTCGATAACGTTGTCGTCGAAGGTGCTCCATGATGGTGGAGAGGTTGAAAATAATTATTTTTCATTACCCTTGTCGACTAATTTGTTGTAGTCCTCTTCATTAATTTGTGCCCACATCGCTTGGCCACGGTTTTCATACAGGCCAACGCTGTCACAAGCCATCAATTCATAGAAATACCACTGCATTGGGTTTATGCCGTTAAATTTTGTTTCGTAACCGCCGCCAAAATCTATAATCCGATTCATAACGAGAGCAAGTTCAACACGTGTTACCTTACGAGTTGGGTCAAAATTTTTATTGCCATAGCCAGACATAAATCCGTACTTCTCACAAATGTATATCGCACGTTTGGCTTTAAGTTGCTCATTTGTGTCGCTTGTGATCTCACTGACTTTATCGAGATCCTTGTAAGAGGACTTAGAAAATTCAATGTTAGGGTCGTCCAAATTGAATCGTAAAAGTTTGGCAAACATATACGCTACATCGGCTCTTGTCATATCACGATTAATTTCTAGCACAACCATATGCCCTAGCCCTTCTTCATGATGTTGTGGGTCTGGATTGTCACACTGTTTTGGTACACCATGCAAGAAATATCCCTTTGTTGCCGCAACACGTTTAAACCAATCTGTCTCAGTCCAGTCTTTATCATTATAGGGGTCATAGTATCCGTTTGCTTCGATGTCTGTTGTGTTTGTAGTATCCAGCTCAATCGGCAAGTCTAACAAATCGTGAATCCAGTGAGTTGCACTGTCAAGAGTCATGATTTCGCCTGGATAAAACCGTCCGTTACAGGGGTCGCACCATACAATATGTGACTTATTGAGTTTTTTTGTCATGTCTGTCAAATAAAAATAGGGTTCCCACTCTGGTAATTCTGTGTGGATTGCTTGGTCATAGACGTTGCCATTTACAACTCGGTCTCCTGTAGCATAGAAGTGAGATCGAACTGAAATATTTGTAAAATCTTCTATTTCTGGTTCGGTAAGTCCAGTTATATCAATGAGTGCCTCTAAATATATGTTTATAAAGAAAGTGTCGTCTTCATTATAAAGAGGTGCTTTATCAAATGTAAAAATTAATTTCTTTGTATTTGGATAATAGATGGCAGAATTGAGTTTCAAGTCTTTATTGCCTCTTGAACCTGGATCAAACCAAACCCACTCGCCACCTTCGTCTTTAATCTTTGCCAAATCGATGCCGCCGTCTTCTGTTTTAGTGTATGCACCAAGGTTTGGCTTAATCGGGGCAAAAATATCTAATGTAAGTGTTTTTGAGTCTTTATCTGGGGTTATGGCATTAAAAGGAGGTTCCTCCCACAGCCAACGGTCTACACGCCAAGCATAAAATGTGTTTGGCTCTGGCTTAGTTGTTATTTCTCCGCCTATTGCTCTGAAATTTCCTAGTTGCTCAAAGCCATCTCCCACCACACTACCAAATTGCAAGCCGTATTGTGTGCCAATAACGAGATCAATATCAGCCCGCTGTAAATTGAAATTGACACCATCTCCGATGTTCAAAATGCCGCCATCAGTAATTTCTACCCAGTCTCCAGGTACCTCTACTGTCTGGCCACTTGTAGCAGCGGCAAAGGCTTCATTCAAAGATTTATAATAGCCTACAAAGTTGCCACTGTTATTCTTAACACCAAAGATTCCGCCATCTGGCTCGCGAAAATTTCCTTCGTTATACTCTAACACAATCGTTGGATGCGTAACATCGCCAAACAACTCAATTATATTAAAAATAAGCAGGTCGCCGTCTTCCATCCCTGAAAAATCGATAAGAATTTGATTTTCTTCCTTGTCATAGGTAGCACTTGTCACTTTATCATTAAAATAGCTCGTTAAATCTGCGGCGGCCTCGTCATTAATCTCGAGAACTTTCCAAGGCTTAATGACAAACGTACCACTTTGGTCTACATAACGGTCAAAGAAGCTTTGTTGCCAGCCGTTTGCTGTCCAAAAGTAGCTTGTGGTTGTGCTTGGTTTCCCAACTGCATTAGATACTGATAGATAGTTCCATGAAAAACCGTCTTCGCCCTCAACGTTCCGGTTAAAGCCAATTCCTGTATCTGAAAAACCAATTATTTTTCCACCATCTTTAAACAGCACGCTGTCTTCAAACTTGATGTTAACATTCTTGCGTGTTAGGGTATATACAGCATCTATTTCTACATTACCTCTTATCAAAAGCTCCACAAATGCGTTATCAGCGGTTATTGTATTGATAGCTGTGAATGCCGCTTGCAAGTTTGGATAAAACTTTTGTTCATGTGAGGTAGGGCCGGTAAAAATATTGACTTCGTAATCCTTGCTGGTGTCCTCGGCATTCCACCAGAAATCTGTTTCGTTTGAGTCACATTTAAATCGACCCAACGCAGAGTAGCTAGGCTCTTTGAAGTAAATAAACGCACCCTTTGTTGGGTTGGTAATTTCAACTTTAATGCGGTTATATTCCGCTTGGTACTCGGCACTGGCAATGGTTACGCCATCAGTAGTCTTGAAAAATTCGGCAAGATCTTTTTCATCTACATAGTTATTTTCATTTAAATAAAGATAAAGAGTATCCTTTCCTTCATTAATAGCAGCGTATGCTGCTCTTACCCATACTTTGTCTTTCATGTCCCATGAGTAAAAAGCATTTGGTGTAAAATTTGTTGCCTCTAAGCCAGCAATGGTGCAATTTTTAAAAAATATGCTTGTGTTGTTGCTCTGTGCATCTAGCTTTGCACTGAGTGTGATAGTGGAGTCATCTTCAACCACCAAAGTCACTGACTGGTCTTTTGTTCCCATGGTTGTAGTTTCTGCAACTGTAAATGTTCCATTTAGACTAATCCAGTCATAAGGATTTGCAGCAGAAATTGCTTCGGTAAGTGTGTCATATTCCTTGTCTCCATTGATAAAAGTTTTTCTTGGTGCTGGTTCGCCACCAAACAAAGAGAGCTTGAGTTCTTCCGTTGGCGTTGCCGTTGGTTCAATAGTTGGTTCCTCTTCTCCAAGCACCTCGGGGTCTGGGCTTGGTGTGCTTGTAATCTGGTTCTCTTGCTGTGATCCTGTTTTGGATTCATCCGCAAAAGATATGGCATTCGCCGTGGCGACCATACAAACCACAAGTAAAACTGCTAACCATTTTTTAATCATACTATTCCTCCTTTGATATAAAAAAAATAAGTAGATTAATTATATCAGACTATACTTAAGAATAAGTGTGCTGCCAGCACACTTATTCAATTTTTTTAAAAGACAGCAAAGCCCCCGAACATATCGAGGGCTTTGAAAGGAACTTCATATTTTAATGATCCATTTTGATGCTTGGTATTAAAATGATTCTGTCGCTTGCTACATTTTCACCATTTGCAATCTTAATTATGTTTTCAAGCATACTTTTGTAATCAATCAGAACAGTGCCGAGTAACTCGCCGCGAGACATACTCTCAATGGCACCATTGGTGCCCCCGATTGAAACAACAGGTATGTATTGTTCTTGTCCCAAATTATAGTTGAAGCTTTTTAACGAATCGATTATCCCAAGTGATAGTATATCGTGGTCAGTTAGAACCACTTCGATTTGTTCCAATCCTTTTTCTTTGATGATCTTGTTCATTGCTCTTTTTGCATCTTCTCTATCACAATTTAAAATCACATCGGCAAGCGACTCTGTTGCGATATTATTTTTATTGATGGAATCAACGATGTTATTCGTATATCCAGACATATCTTTCGAAGTTCCACTTAAACTCACGTATTGGAGCGTGGCATCGCTGTTTCTATCACATGACGGCGTTTCCTTAAAGTAACTGGCAATGATCTCACCAGCTTGCTCGGCAGGCAAATGATCTTCGATGCCCACAAACCAAGCTTTACTATAGTTACTTATTTCGCTTTTTGTGGGCTCTTTGCCTATAAAAATAAGGGGCAAGTCATACTGCTTTACTTTTTCGATGATGGGAGCCACAGCGGAATGATCGATTACACTTACCACAAGTGTTGTTATATCTTGAGCGAGGAGCTCATCTATTTGCTCTAACTGAATAAACTGTTGATTTTTTGAAAACTTAAATTCAAATTCGACTTCATCAGAGTTCAAATTTTTAATTTCTTTCAAGATGTAATCATCGACAGAGCTTGTAGCAATACCAATGGTGATCTTAGAATTTTCGTTGTTCGGAAGAAAAGTAGGCGCTGGTGTTGGGTCTATAACTTGAGGTTCTTTGACTCCGCAGCCGACAAGTAAAAATAGCGAAAGGACAAGAATTACTGTTTGAAAACACTTCATGTTAATCACTCCTTGCAAGTTATTCTTTAAAAATATTGTTTTTAATGCTATTATAATAGTAAATTTTGTGAGGAGATGTGGAATGAATATTGCGATGATTGTAGCTGGTGGAAGCGGCGTTAGGCTTGGCAGTGAAACTCCAAAACAATTTTTGGAAGTTGGCGGCAAGCCCATCATAAGTTGGACGATTGAAGCTTTTAGTAAACACGAAGAAATAGATGAAATTATTATAGTATGCAAAGACGAATTTGTAAATCAAATTAAAAACATGATAGAAAAGATCAGTGTTAGAAAGAACGTGCGTTTTGCAATGTCTGGAGAAACGAGACAGCAATCTGTTAAAAATGGGCTGCAAATCATTGAAGACGAAGATGCAATTGTTATAATTCATGATGCAGTAAGACCGCTT
>JAVBKL010000168.1:0-20511 GCA_031554055.1 Eubacteriales bacterium
TTTTATCCATGCATGGCGTTAGGACAAGTCTTATTAATTAATATTTCGGAGAAACGGCATTAATTGAAAAATTAGACCAGCATATTTTTTTAAAGCGAGAATTAAGTTGAAAAAACGACTTTATAAAACTTTTTTTGCAAATATGTTGGGCTAGTTTCTGCAACGATGGCAAAACTTTCAAACCATAAACCAGTAATCTTGGAGATAATAGACAGGATATGCGAAACGCTTTCATACCAGGTAGGGGATATTATTGAGCATAAAATGGATTCAGAAAAAGGCAAAGACGGACGAATAAAATCGGTTGTCTTTGCCTTAAACTATTGGGGAAAGATGTGGGAAAGGCAAGAAAACAAATTTTTATAACAAAACAAAAAACCCCCAGAACCTAAGTCCTAAGGGCTTTTCAAATAGCGGAGAACGGATTTGAACCGCCGACACTGCGGGTATGAACCGCATGCTCTGCCAGCTGAGCTACTCCGCCATATGGGAGTTATAGGGCTCGAACCTATGACCCTCTGCTTGTAAGGCAGATGCTCTCCCAGCTGAGCTAAACTCCCGTGCGTGTTGTCCAAACGTCTGGGTGACAGGATTTGAACCTGCGACCTCTAGACCCCCAGTCTAGCGCGCTACCAAGCTACGCCACACCCAGATAAATGGTAACAAGAAACAAATCTTGACAACGAAAGTTATTATAAAACATAAAGAAGTGAATGTCAACAGTTAAAATAAAAAAAATAAAAAAATAATTTTAAATTTGCGTTTTAAATTAAAATGATATAAAATATGTGAATTGAAAGCGTGGGAGAGAAGCAAATGAGAACGAAGGCAAAAGTATTAAATGTAGAATTTGATATTGTGACGAGAGAAGTTGCACTTGAGCGACTTTTAAGCTTTATAAAAGAGGAACGAGATGATGGCGGAGCAAAGGCGGTTTATACGCCTAACCCAGAAATGGTCATTCATGCCAATGAAAACCCAGATTTTATGGAAGTGTTAAGCAAAGGCGACTTGGTCGTAGCGGACGGAATCGGAGTTGTTCTCGCTTCAAAGTTATCGAAGAAAGAGCGAAAACTTAGCCAGCGAGTGGCGGGTTGCGATTTGATGTATGCCATGTTTGAATCATTAAACGGATCGCTTCGTGAAAGAGAATACACTGTTTATCTGCTTGGTGGAAAAGAGGGCGTTCCTGAACTTGCTCGAGAGAAGCTCTTGGAGAAATATGAGAATTTGAGAATAATTGGCGTGCATAATGGATATTTTGATTATGAAGTCGAGAAAGAGATCATTGAAGAGATTAAAATATTAAAACCCGATGTGGTGCTGGTTGGTCTTGGGTTTCCCAAACAAGAAAAATGGATTCACGCGCACAGAGATTTGCCTGTAAAAGTCATGGCTGGCATTGGTGGAAGCATAGACGTTATGGCGGGCGTTGTAAAACGTGCTCCTGTTTTTTTTCAGAAAATTGGTATGGAATGGCTGTACAGGTTGTTGTCACAGCCGACTAGAATTGGACGAATCATGAAAATTCCACAGTTTATAGTTCGAGTCATTAAACAGGACTTGGGTAAATGATTTTACACAAAAGATTTGGAAATGAAGAGAGGATCTAAAATGAGTATCAAAGCGAATATAATAAGTAAAAAAACGTTATTTGAGTATTTTCTTATTACACTTGGTGTTACGATTATGGCGGTTGCCGTAGCAGTATTTTTTGCCCCATATGAAATGGTAACAGGCGGCGTAACTGGCCTCGCCATTATTATTGAGAAGTTTACAGAAGGCAAGATTCCGATTTGGCTTACAAACGCCGTGGTAAACATTCCGCTTTTATTGCTTGCGATAAAGGCTCGTGGATTTAAATTTTTGGCAAAGACTTTGTACGGCACACTTTATTTTTCTTTTGCACTTTATTTTACGGAGTTTATACCAAAAATTGAAATGGATTTGTTTTTGGTTGCGGTATTCGGCGGTTTGCTCGATGGTATTGGACTGGGTCTTGTGTTTCGGGCGATGGGTTCAACAGGCGGCACTGATTTAATTGCTAGCATCGTAACTAAATATTATCCGCATTTTGCGATTCAAAAAGTTTTGCTTGCAGTGGATGGCTGCGTGATTGCAGTTGGTTTATTCACATTTGGGCCAATGAAAACCATGTACGCACTTATTGCGGTGTTTATCTTGTCCAAAACAATTGAAAGAATTTTGGAGGGTCTTGGGTTTGCCAAGGCGACCTTTATTATTTCTGAAAGCTATGTAGAAATATCACAAGAGCTTATGAAGCGGCTTGACCGTGGTGTTACAGCTTTAAACGGCACAGGAATGTACACAGGCGGACAAAAAAATGTACTTATGTGCGTAGTTTCGGTGAAAGAAGTTGTGACTGTCAAAGACATTGTAAAAGAAATTGACCCCAATGCTTTTGTTATAGTAACTGATGTACGTGAGGTTTTGGGCGAGGGGTTTCAAAAAATAGCCTAAAAGAAAAATGACAATATACAATTCTTACAAATTTATTACATTAGTTTTGTAAGATTAAGCTATGGTTAGTTTTGTAAAAATGATGTATCATGATGTTAGAAACAAAAAGCAATAGTCGATGACGATTTTTAACTTAGCTTTATAAATTATTTTTCTTCAAATAGGAGGCAATATAATGGCAGGTCTTGATTTAAAAAATATCATTAAAAAATATTCAAATGGTTTTATGGCAGTTTCTGATTTCAACTTAAAAATCGAGGACAAAGAATTTATTATTTTCGTTGGTCCTTCAGGTTGTGGTAAATCCACAACACTTCGTATGATTGCTGGTCTTGAAGAAATTTCTGGTGGCGAATTATACATAGGCGATAAACTTATGAATGACGTTGCTCCTAAAGACAGAGATATTGCAATGGTATTCCAAAACTATGCGTTATATCCTCACATGAGCGTTTATGATAACATGGCGTTTGGTTTAAAGCTTAGAAAAACTCCAAAAGCTGAAATTGACAAAAGAGTTCACGAAGCTGCGAGAATACTTGATATTGAGCATTTACTTGATCGTAAACCAAAAGCTTTATCTGGTGGTCAAAGACAACGTGTTGCCATGGGTCGTGCGATTGTTCGTGAGCCTAAGGTTTTCTTAATGGACGAACCTTTGTCAAACCTTGATGCAAAACTTAGAGTTCAAATGAGAACTGAAATTTCGAAGTTACACCAAAGACTTCAAACTACGTTTATTTATGTTACGCATGACCAGACAGAGGCTATGACACTCGGAACAAGAATCGTAGTTTTAAAAGACGGTATCATTCAACAAGTGGATACACCACAAAACTTATACCACAAGCCAAACAACCTTTTCGTTGCTGGTTTCATGGGTTCACCTCAAATGAACTTTATTGATGCAAAAGTAGTTGCAGAGGGTGCAAATGTTTATTTAACTTTTGGTACATATAAAATTAAGTTGACAGATGCTAAGGGCAAAGCTCTTAAAGATGGCAATTATGTTGGCAAAGAAGTTTCTATGGGTATTCGTCCAGAAGATTTACATGTGGAAGAAATGTTCATCAGTTCATCTCCTGACACAGTTGTAACAGCAGATGTTGAAGTATCCGAGCTTTTGGGTGCTGAAATATTCTTGTACATTGTTATCGCTGGAAACAACATGACGGCTCGTGTAGACCCACGCTCAACAGCAAAACCTGGCGAGAACATTAAAATTGGTCTTGATGCGAACAGAATCCACATCTTTGACAAAGCAACTGAACTTGCTATTGTTCATTAATATTAAAATTTATTATTTAAATTATAAAAGGCGGCTCAATTTGAGTCGCCTTTGTCATGCTATTTTTGTCTTATGGGAACCCAAATTTCACTTTTATAATCGGCTTTGCTTGTGTCTGGGCTTTCGTTCCACAGAATTTCTGGGCCTTCCACAAGCTCATAGCCAGATTGTGGCAACCACTCGGTGTAAATTCTGCTCCAAATGTTTTGCAGTTCAGTTGGGAACTCGCCCACAGCCGTAAATACTGCCCAAGTACCAGCGTCTACTAGAAGGGAATCCCAACGTTTGCGAAATTCATTTGTCGAAGCAACTCCGATATACTGGTCAAGTTCCGAACCCTCAATAAGTCGATTGGAAAAATTTGCCGATGCACAGATGATTCCTTTAGGTTCCATATCGGAAATTTGTTTCAGTTCTACAAAATCTTCGGGTTTAAATTCTGCCCACATGGAATCCATTTGTTTGTTTACACCGCTAAATTGCAGAGTAATTCTTTTCTTAAGTCCAACAATCTTAAAACTTTCTTTGTTCACGATTCGATAAATCATTTCATTTCCCCCTTGTATGTGTAATTGAAACGTCATAGGAAGAAAAGACTTGGCTCTCGCATTGTTTTTCTTGACCTCCGACGGCAACGTGCCATGAAATGCCTGAAACGCTTTTGTGAATGAGTCAGGCGACTCATAACCTAGTGAAAGTGCAACATCAATAATTTTAGCTTCGCTGTTTTTTAAAAGAAGTGCGGCGTGCGTTAATCGTCTTAGCCGAACATACTCGCCAAGCGATATGCCAGCTAAGAACGAGAACACTCTTCTAAAGTGGTACTCAGAACAACAAGCAATTTGAAAAACTCTTGCAAAGTCAATCTCTTCGGTTAAGTGTTCTTCGATATAACGCATGGCGAGGTTCAGTTGTTTGATTGAATCCATGTGACTTACTCCCTTCGAGAATCATAATACCAAATTGAAAATGTGTTAGCCCGACTTATTCGTTGCGAGTAGGGATGCCTATTGACAATAAATCCTAATAGGCGTATTTTATTTGTAATACAAAATTAAGGAGTCTTGAAAATGAGTGCAAGCAACACAGTTCCACAGGACAGACCCAACCCACTGGCGACAGAAAATATTGGAAAACTAATTTTGAAGTTTGCAATCCCGGGAATTATTGCAAACCTTGTGAACGCTTCCTACAATATTGTCGACCAGATTTTTATTGGGCAAAAAATAGGAATGCTCGGCAATGCGGCAACCAATGTTGCGTTTCCGATTAACACATTGACCGCTTCGATTGCTCTTTTGTGTGGCGTTGGTGCCGCCGCAAATTTTAACTTAAATCTTGGGGCAGGCAGAAAAGAAAAAGCTATGAACATAGCGGGTAACGGAATTACGGTTAGTGCCGTAATCAGTATTTTGCTGATGGGCATAGTTTTGATTTTTTTGGAGCCATTGCTCAGATTTTTTGGTTCAACCGAGCAAGTTTTGCCGTATGCACTTACGTTCACGAGAATAACCTCTTACGGCATTCCGTTTATGGTTATCACTTTGGTCGGAAGCAATTTAATTCGTGCGGATAGCAGCCCGACGTACTCCATGTTTAGCGTGATGGCTGGTGCAATCTTAAACGTGATTTTGGCTCCGCTGTTTTTGTTCGGTTTTGATATGGGCATCGAAGGTGCGGCTTATGCAACTTTAATCGGTCAGTTCGTCTCATTTTTATTGGTGGTTCGGTATTTATTTAAGTTTAAAACCGAAAGGTTCACCAAAAAGGATTTAATTCCCAAAAAAGCTTTTGTCATTTCGATTGCCTCGCTTGGTATGGCGGCAAGCCTTAACCAAATTGCACTGACGATCACACAAATCGTTTTGAATAACACGTTAACTTTTTATGGAGCACAATCGGAGTATGGCAGTGATATACCGCTTGCCTGTGTAGGCGTAATCACAAAGGTGAACGCAATTTTCTTGTCTATTGCCGTGGGACTTGCACAGGGCTGCCAACCCATCAGTGGGTTTAACTATGGTGCAAAAAACTATGACAGGGTGAAGCAGACGCTTCTGACTGCACTTGCTTCGGTGACCGCTATGTCGGTTTTGATTTTTGCCTGCTATCAGATTTTTCCAAGGCAGATTGTCTCCATCTTTGGTACGGGCAGTGAGCAATACTATGCTTTTGCCGAAGAGTATTTTAGAATTTTCCTGTTATTAACATTTATCAATGGAATCCAGCCGGTTACGGCAAATTTTTTCACATCGATTGGAATGGCTAAAAAAGGCTTGCTGCTTTCCATGACTAGACAAATTATGTTTTTGATTCCGCTAATATTAATATTCCCCATCTTTTTAGGAATAGATGGTGTGATGTATGCAGGGCCGATTGCAGATTGTGCAGCGGCAGTGGTTGCAATCGTACTTATAACAAAAGAAATTAAAAATATGAATGGTTTGAAGCTTAAACAAAATTCCTAATTAAACCCAACCATTTTCTGTGCGATTCGGTAGAAGAAAACAGATATGTTTCGTCCAGATTTGCCACGCAAGTTGCAAAGGACGCCAAGCAAACTATAACGGAGCTTTGTATATACCTTGGGGTTATATTCCTTGATGGTTGTCCAAAGCTCTTCTTTTTTTTCTAAATGTTCTGGTGTATTTGAACGCAGCAACATAATGGATGAAATACTCGTTACGATGTCTAAGTAACTCAACAAATAACTTCGCTGCTTTACATTTTTAACTTGGTACAAGTCAATGGCGGTTAGCATGAGCTTATTGACTTTTATTTGTTGGTCGATTCGCTTAATCATGATATTTTCGTTGACACTCTGGTCGGCACGTCCTATAAAATACCGATAAAAATCCACGTCCAAATAATAAAGAGTCTTTACGTGACGCATCGGAACATACACATATAAGTTATCAACATAAAAGGTATGCTTGGGAAGTTCTAGACCGCTTTCTATGAGCAGTTTGGTTAAATAAATTACGGAGTGCATGAGTATGTACTGGCCATTTTTTAGTTTGCCAACTTCATCCCAAGTGATTAATTTGTTTTGTGGAAGTGAATTTCTGTATTGCATAATTTTTTTACATTTGGCACCAAGTTTTTCATATACATAATTGCTCACGAGAACGTCGGTTAGTTTGTTTTCGTCTGTCATTTTTTTAAGTGTTTCTAAAATGGTGTGATAAGCGTTTTCGTCCACCCAGTCATCACTGTCTACAACTTTAAAATATATCCCTGTGGCATTTTTGATTCCTGTGTTTACTGCTCCGCCATGACCGCTATTTTCCTGATGAATCGCACGTACTATGCTTGGATAGTTCTCGGCATATTCATTTGCTATCTGAGCGGTTTCATCTTTTGAACCATCATTAACAATCAATATTTCGACATGTTCTCCTCCAACGAGCAGTGAGTCAATGCATTTACGCATATATTCCTGTGAGTTGTAACAGGGTACAGCTATGGAAAGTAGTTTCATTGTTTTAAACACCTACTTCATTTGTAGTAAATTCAACACAATTATAGCAGTATTCGCTATACTCGTCCACCGAAAATAAAGAGTTGACAAAATATAGCGGTATGATATTGTTAACATAATATGTCAACAATCAACAAGGGTAGGCGTTTTTTTGAAAGTGACGGTTTGTATCGGAAGCTCGTGTTTTATTAAAGGCTCACGAGAAATTATAGAAAGCTTGCAAGAACAGATTGCAAATAATGGGCTTGAAAACAATGTGGAGCTTGGCGGAGCTTTTTGCATGAACAATTGTCAAAACGGTGTTTGTGTGAGTGCAGATGGCAAAATATTTTCGCTGACTCCGAGCTCAACTTTGGATTTTTTTAATACTGAAATTTTGGAAAAATTATAAAACAAAGGGGAATCTATATGGATTTTTTAACACTAAAAAAGGCAAACTGCAAGAATTGCTACAAATGTATTAGGACTTGCCCCGTGAAGTCAATCAAGTTTTCAGAAAACCAAGCGCATATTGTTTACAATGAATGTATTTTGTGTGGACAATGTTTTGTGAGCTGTCCACAAGGTGCAAAACAGATTGATGGAGAAATTGAAACAGTGGAGGCATTGATTGCGAGTGGAATACCAGTCATCGTGAGCCTTGCACCGTCGTTTATTGCAAATTATGACGGAGTTGGCATCGACAGCATGAGGGACGCACTAAAAAAACTTGGCTTCTTTGATGTGGAGGAAACTGCACTCGGGGCTACAGTTGTTAAAACAGAATACGAAAGACAACTGAAAGAAGGGAATAAAGACATTTTAATTTCGTCTTGCTGCCATTCGATCAATGTACTGATTCGAACTTATTTTCCGAATGAACTTAAATATCTGGCCAATGTGAAATCTCCTATGCAGGTACATGGCACAGATATTAAGAGAAGATACCCCAATGCAAAAACAGTTTTTATTGGCCCTTGCATTGCCAAAAAAAATGAAGCGTATGCGTATGGAGACTCAATTGATGCAGTTCTTACGTTTCAAGAGCTTACGGAAATGTTTGTGAAATCTGACATAACGCTAGAGAAGAAACTCGAAGTAACAGAAAAAAGCCTTGCGAGGTTTTTTCCGACCACAGGCGGCATTTTGAAAACCATGAACTTAGAAGAATCCGATTATACATACATAGCAGTAGATGGAGTTTTAAATTGTATTGAGGCACTTAGAGAAATTTCTGAAGGAAAGCTATCCAAGTGCTTCATTGAGATGTCGGCCTGTGTGGGGAGCTGTATTAATGGCCCTGTCATTGATAAAAATTCTCGGGCAAGCATCTGCGACTTTATCGCCGTGTCAAAATATGCTGGCAAGGAAGACTTTGAAGTGGAAATGCCAAGTGACCAAGAGCTTAGCACAAACCACCCACCGATTTGGTTAAAATCCCAGATGCCTGGCGAAAGTAAAATTGCCGCGGCCCTAAAGCAAATGGGTAAGTTTAAACCAGAAGATGAACTGAATTGCGGTAGCTGTGGGTACAATACTTGCCGTGAAAAGGCAATTGCCGTGATTCATGGCAAAGCAGAACTGACCATGTGTTTACCGTTTCTTAAAGTAAGAGCCGAAAATTTTTCTGATACCATTATAGCAAACACACCAAACGGAATTTTTGTTTTAAATGAGAAGCTTGAAATTCAACAAATAAATAGAGCAGCACTAAACATTATGAATATAAAATCATCAGCAGAGGTAAAGGGTGCTCATGTTGTTCAAGTGCTTGACCCAAGTATTTTTATTTCGGTTCAAAATTCAGGCAAGAATGCTTACGACCAAAGGGTGTACTTGCCCGAGTCAAAAAAATATGTTGAGCAGACTGTTTTGCTTGATAAGGACTACCGAGTTTTAATTTGCATCATGCGAGACGTGACTGAGGAAGAATCCTCAAGAGAGTCAAGGGAGCAAGTTCGCAGAAAAACAGCAGAGACCGCAGACAAGGTTGTTGAAAAACAAATGCGTGTGGTGCAAGAGATTGCGTCTTTGCTTGGCGAAACGGTTGCTGAAACAAAAATTGCATTAACTAAGCTCAAGGAGTCGATTGGCGATGAATAGTCTTTGTGCAGAAATCGGTTATCGAAGTATAAACAAATTTGGTGAGCAGCTTTGCGGCGACCATATAGATGTAGTAGAGGTGAACGAAGAATCAACAGTGATTGTGCTTGCGGACGGTCTTGGCAGCGGCGTTAAAGCAAATATTTTGTCCACGCTAACGGCAAAAATTATTTCGACTATGATGGCGGCGGGCTTGTCAATTGAAGAGTGCATTGCCACAATCACGGCGACGCTGCCTGTCTGTTCGGTGAGGGGCGTTGCGTATTCAACATTTACAATCATTCATCTCTTAAACTCGGAAGAGGCGGAGCTGATTGAGTACGACAATCCGCATATCATTTTAATTAGAGATAATCAAAACCACGAGTTAGAAAAGACACAGACAATTATCGAAGGCAAAAAAGTTCATCGCTCAAGGGTAAAGCTTAAGGTTGACGATGTATTTATTGCAATCAGCGACGGCTGTGTTCATGCGGGCGTGGGCATGAAGCTTAATTTCGGCTGGGAGCGGAAACATATCATTAAGTTTATGGAAGATTTTGTTACGGCTGGTTTTTCTGCCAAAAATCTCTCAACGATTCTGATTGACGAATGCAACAAGCTCTATGACAATCACCCTGGCGATGATACCACTGCTTGTGTGGTGCGAATTAGAAAAAGAAAATCGCTTAACTTGCTTTTTGGCCCATCTTTTTACAAAGAAGACCAAGAGAAGATGCTTAAAGAGTTTTTTGAAATGAAAGGGCGGCACATCGTTTCCGGTGGAACCACGTCAAAGATTGTTTCGGAGTTTTTGAACAAACCGATTCGCACGAGCATTGATTTTGTTGATCCAGAAATTCCACCGATTGCACATATAGACGGCGTTGACTTGGTAACAGAGGGCGTTATAACCATTAATAAAGTTTTGACCTATGCAAAAGATCATATTGCGGACAACGATAGTTATTCGCACTGGAGCAGCAAAAAAGATGGTGCCTCACTGATTAGTCGAATGTTATTTGAAGAAGCAACGGATATTAATTTCATGATTGGACGTGCAATTAATCCAGCACATCAGAATCCTGACTTGCCGATAAATTTTAATATAAAAATGCAGCTTGTGACGGAGCTTTCAGAATGTTTAAAGAAAATGGGTAAACGTGTGAAAGTGAAGTTTTTTTAAAAGGAGCAACTTTCTGGTAGATATTAAGATTTTATCGGAAAATAAATTGAATATGCCATAAATTATTGTTTGCTGTATAAAACTTTGAGTGATATAATTTTAGCAATGTGGCGAATTGAAACTAATTCACATTTAAAGTATAGAATAAAATTTTATTCTGCCGTTCTAACGTGAATTAGTATGAAATGCTTTTTTCAGGAGGGAATACAGTGGATGAGTTTTTTAGAAATATGAAAATCCGTTCAAGGATAACATTATCTATTATTATTGTTTTGGTTTTTGCAATTGTCATTGGCTTGATAGGCATTTTTTCTTTAAGAGCAGTTGGCAGCAACAATGAGCTATCGCTTAACACAACAACGAAACCACTTGCCTATTTGAGCAATATAGGCGGATATTACGCTTCTGTCTCAAGCAAAATTATGAAGTTACCAGAAAACTACAATTCTGCTGTAAGCGAAAACGTACTAGCCGAGTTAGTTGAAATCAATACCCAAATTGATGCGTGTGCATCGGTGATTGAGGAATATGATAGTTCAAATGCGGAGGAGATCAACCTATTCGCAGAACTGAAAAATATTTCCATACAGCATACAGATTTGATTAAAAGCAACGATGCCATCAACGAAGAAAAAATAGTAGATCTTCAAACTCGTTTCATCGAGGTATTAAAGTTACTAAACGATATGGAACAAAATCAAGCGAATGAACTTTTTAAAGCAAATAGAGCATCAGAAAACAAGGCAACGATATACATTGTTCTTCTTATCATTATCGCTTTTGGACTTACTCGTTATTTGATAAATAGATTGGTTGACGGAATTTCTGATCCCCTTAGTGAGCTTAATCGAGTGGCAACCGAAATTTCTGAAGGAAACTTAAATGTACGAATTAAATATAGCTCAACAAACTCAATTGGTGCGTTGGCAAAAAGTTTGACAAATGTTGCAAACACAGTTAGCCGCCTTATTCTAGCTATGGATAAGCTTCTCGAAGAGCAAAACAAAGGAATGATGCAGGCAAGACTTTCAGAAAGCGACTACGAGGGGGCATTTAATTCGCTCACAAAAGGTGTAAACAACATGGTTGGCTCCTATGTTACCATGACAAATGACGTGTTAGACTGCTTATCAGAACTCGGAAAAGGTAATTTCAATGTTGATTTGCAGGAATACCCTGGCGAAAAGCACAAAACAAATGTGTCAATAAACGATTTGCGTGATAATTTGAAAAGCATAAGCAGCGAGATAAACGAACTTGTTGTTGCAGCAACGGATGGCGAGTTAAGCCAACGTGTAGATGAAAACAAGTATAGCGGCGATTGGAGAATCATTTTGGAAAAGCTGAATGCGCTTATGAATGAATTTTCAGCTCCCATCGTTGAGGCATCGCACGTTCTTAAAAAGGTATCACAGGGAAATCTTAGTGTAAGGGTTGAGGGGAACTTTAACGGCGACTTTGCTATCATAAAGGATTCGCTAAATGACACGATTGATATTCTTAAATCCTACATATCAGAAATTGCAGACGTATTGCGAGATATATCCAACAACAATCTCAATGTCCATATTGACCGTGATTATCTTGGTGACTTTGCGAGTATGAAGGACTCCATTAACAGCATTATCATAAAATTTAATAACGTAATGGATGAGCTTCATTCCGTTTCCATGGAGGTTGCCTCGGGCTCGCATGAGATAGCAATGGCAAGTTCTAATTTATCAGATGGTGCGAGCAGACAATCTGCCGCCGTAGAAGAGCTTAAAGCTACGATGGAAATTTTAAATAGTGATACCATCAAAACAGTTGAAAATGCAAAAAATGCGGAAGACATTACGAGATTAGCAAAAGAGAATGCACAAAATGGCAATATGGAAATGACAGCAATGACACAAGCAATGGATGAAATTAATATATCGTCGGATAACATTTCAAAAATAATTAAAGTAATTGAAACCATCGCATTCCAAACGAATTTGCTTGCCCTAAACGCAGCTGTTGAAGCCGCCCATGCAGGTTCCGCTGGAAAAGGCTTTACGGTTGTTGCCGATGAGGTTCGTAGTTTGGCAACCAGAAGCAGCAAAGCTGCGAAGGAAACGGCGGAACTGATTGAACAATCAAGAGAAAAGGTTAGCAATGGAACGAATACCGCAATGCGAACAGCCACAGTTTTGACCAATATCGTTGCGGATATTACTAATATTTCAAGCACGATCAGCAATATTTGTGAGGCGACAGAAAGACAGTCGAGTGCCATTAGGGAAATAAACAATGCAGCAACCGAGATTGCCTCGATTACACAAAATAATTCAGCCACATCAGAAGAAACATCTGCCTTTGCAGAGGAACTGGCGGCTCAAGCCGATGTATTAAAGCAAACAGCTTCAGTGTTTAGCCTAAAGAAAAGGTAGGTATCTAGTCGTGAATATTCCTTTAAACGAACTTCAACTAAATGAAAAAGCAAGAATCGTTACTGTCGACGGCCCTGCCGCAACAAAAAAACACCTTATGGATATGGGCATCGTTTCTGGCACAGAAGTTTTTCTTAAAAGAATGGCGCCATTTGGCGATCCAATTGAAATCTCTATACGGGGGCTTGGGTTATGTATTAGAAAAACTGACGCAAGCAAAGTCTTGGTAGAAAAGATAAAATAGATTTGTTTTGCAATTTAAGATTCTCGCATAGGAGATGAAACAATGGACGTAAGGTTTGCTCTAGCTGGTAATCCCAATAGCGGAAAAACAACTTTATTTAATACATTAACAGGAAGCCGTGCCAAAGTTGGAAATTGGTCTGGTGTGACTGTGGAGAAAAACGAAGGTTTATTAAAATTTGGTAATGAGAAAATATTTATTACTGATTTGCCGGGTATAAATTCTCTATCACCCTTTACGGAAGATGAGATTATTGCTCGCAACTTTATTATTTACAACAAGCCAAACCTCATCATTAATATTATTGATGCAACAAATCTTTCCAAAAGCCTCTACTTAACAACGCAACTGATGGAGATCGGTATACCAGTTGTAGTTGCCCTTAATATGATGGACGAGGTGAAAGCCAGCGGGGATATTTTAGATGCAAAATTACTTGAAAGCGAATTGGGCATCCCTGTGGTTCCAATATCCGCTAGAGATGGTGAAGGCATTGAAGCGTTGATTCAGGCTTGTGAAAGCTATTATAAAAAACCATATGTAGCAAAGAGTATTTTAGAAAGTTTTGAAATCTTTTCGCCGATTCAACAGATAATAAACCTGCTTTTAAAAACAGGTTGCAAGAACGTTTTATACAATACAATTAAATTGGTTGAAGGTGACAAGCTTGTTATCGGTGATATTTATCTTGGACCTTCCCTGCATAAAGAAATTACAACAACACTGGACAATTTCAAGAAGAGCACGCAAGCGAGTGGCGGAGGTTCTAAAGATTTTGAAACCGTCATTTCGGAATCACGATATAATTTTTCCGATTCGTTAGTGAATAAGGTTTTGGTCAAAAATACAAAAGCTGAACAGGAAAGTTTGACCGATAAGGTTGATTCCATTCTTCTTAGCAGAGTGCTTGCCATACCGATTTTTCTGTTGATTATGTTTGTCATTTTTCAAATAACATTTGGTGCTTTTGGAAGTTTTTTAACTGACTTAATTGATGTAACCGTCAATCAGGATCTTGCAGCCAAGGTTCAGGATGCCCTTGTTGCTAATGGTGTAAACGAAATGTTAATCGGACTAATCGTTGATGGCGTTTTTGTTGGTGTTGGTACAGTATTAACTTTTTTGCCCCAAGTTGTGCTGCTTTTTTTCTTTTTATCTTTCATGGAAGATACTGGATATACAGCAAGAACTGCATTTATTATGGACGGTTTTTTGCGAAAGATGGGACTTTCAGGTAGGTCTTTTATACCAATGTTGATGGGTTTTGGTTGTAGCGTGCCCGCAATCATGGCTTCTAGGTCGCTTAAAAGCGAAAGTGATCGACGCATAACAATGTTGATTACACCTTTTATGTCTTGTGGTGCAAGACTTCCTGTTTACGCTGTTTTTACAGGAGCATTGTTTGCAAGCGGTAGTGGAGCTGTGGTTTTTTCTTTGTACATATTCGGCATTGTAATTGCTATATTAAGCGGAACCATACTTAGTAAAACCGTTTTAAAAGGCGAACAGTCCCCATTTTTAATTGATCTGCCGCCTTACCGTATGCCAAAAATGTCTACTGTCCTCTTTAGAATGTTTGGAAAGAGCAAGGACTTTGTAGTTAGGGCAGGAACCATCATGTTATTGGCTTCCATTGTGATTTGGTTTTTACAAACATACGATATTTATTTTCAAGTTGTTGAAGATAACTCTTATAGTATGTTTGCTGATATTGGTGCTTTCATAGCACCCATCTTTGCACCACTTGGTTTTGGAACATGGCAAGCATCGGTTGCTCTTTTAACTGGAGTTATAGCAAAGGAGGCAGTTGTTAGCACACTTGCTATCCTTTACAACGCCCCAGAAGAATCAACACAGCTTTTGCAAACAATCAGCCAAGCATTTACACCACTTACGGCCTATGCGTATATGGTTTTCGTTTTACTTTATATGCCATGCGTCGCTGCATTTGCTACGGTTGCCAGAGAGTTAAACTCATTTAAGTGGACAATGTTTTCCATATTGTTTCAAACAGGTATTGCGTGGATAGCTGCGTTTCTTATCTATAATGTTGGTCGGTTACTTGGCTTATGATTATGTTTACGTGAATGACGTACCATGCAAATAAATAAAAATCCAAACGCCCCTTGATTGATGAGCGTTTGGATTTTTTTAAGTGCACCGGCATGGGACGTATAGGGTCTTTAGAATATCATCCAAAATATTTTATTCTGTCGCTTAAAGGAGCAAATGTCTTTTCTGAAGCTTTGGCGGTAATTTCACCAAAAGGCATTTGTGCAATCAACGACCATGATTCTGGAATATCCCATTGTTTTTTTACGTTGTCATCAATCAATGGGTTATAGTGTTGTAACGAAGCACCAAGTCCTTCGATTTCAAGTGAAGTCCACACGACAAACTGCAATATGCCGCTTGCTTGTTGTGACCAAACAGGAAAGTTGTCTTTATACAATGAAAACTGTTCTTGCAACCCTTTGACAACGCCATTGTCTTCAAAGAAAAGAACAGTGCCATAAGCAGCAGAAAATGAATTTATTTTTTCTTCTGTCTTTGGAAATGCTTCAGTTGGAACAATTTTTTTCAGGTTATCGCTTACAATGCCCCAAAATTTTGTATGGTGTTCATTGAATAGAACGACTACCCTCGCACTTTGTGAGTGAAATGCGGAAGGGCTATGAAGAACAGATTCTTCCACAAGCTCTTTTATGCGTTCATTCGATATCGTAATAGATTTTCCTAATCCATAGATAGAACGCCTTTGTTGAATTGCTTTGCTAAAATCCATTCATACCACTCCTTTATTTTATAAAGTTGCCAGATTCAAGTTCTTTAAAAGCTTCTCTAATTTCTTCTTCTGTGTTCATGACGATTGGCCCAGCCCAAGCGATTGGTTCGTTCAAAGGCACAGCCGCCAGCAAAATAAAATGAACGCCCTTATCCAAAGCTTTGACAAAAATACTGTCGCCCCCGTTAAAAATTGCAACGTTATGCTCTTCCACCAAGAAATCCTGATCATCAAAAAATCCACTTCCGTCAAATACATAAACAAAACAATTTTGGGATTCAGGAATTTGAAAACTGTGTTCGGAATTAGGAGAAAGCGTAACGTCCATCATGGTGACTTTAACATATGCGGATTCAATCGCTTTTATTCCGTTGTACTCGCCCGCAATTAGTTTTATCTTTCCGCCATCAATAACTATTTCATGAAGCATATCGGCAGAAATAGGAAAGTAGTTGGGCTTAGCCATTTTTTTATCTTTGGGCAAATTTAGCCAGAACTGTAAGCCTTTGAGCTTTTCAGTTTTTTGCGGCATCTCCTCGTGCAAAATTCCGCTGCCAGAAGTCATCCACTGTAATTCGCCGCCAGCCAGTGTGCCAGAATTTCCAATGCTGTCTTTGTGGTCAATTCTGCCATCGAGTAGGTAAGTGATGGTTTCTATTCCTCTATGTGGGTGCATAGGGAACCCTTTAATAAAATCCCTGTAATCATCAGAACCAAATGCGTCGAGCATCAAAAATGGATCAATGTCCTTCACATCGTCATGCCCAAGCACACGAATTAATTTTACTCCAGCGCCGTCTTTTGTCGCATATCCTTTTACGATTCGTTTAACTGTGCGGATATTCATAATATCACCCTTCCTGTGAGTTTCTACTCTTGTTTACTCATTTTATACAACAAAGCGATCAAAGATTGTTTTTCTGTATCTGTTAAGCCTGTCATGCCCATTTCTAAATCAACAAGATACTCGGGGAAGACCTCTTCCATTTTGTTACAGCCTTTTTCGGTTATAGAAATGATGGAAGCTCTGCTGTCCGATGAATCCGTACACTTGCGAATCATACCCTCCTGTGCTAAATTGCTGATAACCACTGTCATGTTACCGCTGGTTGATAAAATTTTTTGGGTGATTTGCCCAACTTTTAAATCTCCTTTGTGATACAGCACTTCTAAAACAGCAAATTGCATAGAAGTAAGCCCATGTTTTCTAAAGATTGTGTTTGCACGTCTGTTGACTTGGTTGGTCGTGCGGTTTAGGGCGATGACTGCTTTTAAGTCTAAAGCGTTTTTTTGGTCGTATAATTCTTTTTTAGTTTTGTCCATGCGTTGATTATATTACTAATTAGTAGTATTGTCAATCTCGAAAGGCATGTAGCGTAAAATAATTTAAAATTCTTGACTACGTATAAGTGTTCAGTTATAAATAATGTATCAAAAGATTGTGGGGAGAACAAAATGACAATTTTATATTTTTCATCAACAGGAAACTGCTTGCAAGTGGCAAAGCGAATCGGTGGCACATTGCTTTCGATACCGCAAATGGTTAAGGAAAAAAAATATAATGTTTCGGACGATGTGATAGGAATCATTTTCCCTATTTACGGCTTTGCATTGCCAAAGATAGTAAATGAGTTTATTACATCCGCAAACCTCAAAGCGGAATATATTTTTGCGGTGGGAACATACGGAAAAGAAAGTGGAGCAACGATGTTGAATTTATCGAAACTCGCAGAAAAGCGTAATATAAAAATAAATTACTCGGAAACATTGCTTATGGTAGACAACTACCTGCAAGGATTTGAAATGAAAGAGCAGATTGCGATGTTGCCAGAAAAGAAAACAGAAGAAAACTTAAATCGAGTTGTTTCAGAAATTCAAAACCGTACGACAAAACCAGCGACAGCGACCATGACAAAAAGAGCAATGACTGCGGCAATCAAAGTCGTAACGAAACAACTCATGGATGGCAAAGTGGCACAAACCTTTATCGTGAATGGTCAATGTACCAAGTGTGGCGTTTGTGCCAAGGTATGTCCGGCAAAAAACATAACGGTTGCCGATCAGGTAATGTTTGCAGATCGTTGCGAAGCCTGTTTGGGTTGTGTGCACAATTGCCCAAGTAATGCAATTCACCTTAAAAACGAAAAGAGTGCGGCAAGGTTTAGAAACTCCGAAGTAACGTTGAAAGAACTGATAGATGCAAATTGCCAATTATAAAAATTAAATTTCTGAAAACTCCGGTTAACAGAATAAGACAAGGCACAAAACCTTGTCTTATTTTTTATTTCTAGAAATCCGTTATCGTAAAACACCGTTTACAAAGTTCTCATATTTTTCCTTGCTGTCAATCACCTCGCTCATGCGGTTGATGATTGCACTGGGAGTCCAAGAGCGTTTCTTTGCATAGTATTGCTTGCAAATTTTTACAAACTTGTTAGGGTAAATCAAAATAGGGTATAGAATCTCCACATCTTCTTTTGCAATGGGATTGGTTTTGTCGTACAGCTCCAAAATATCATAGACACCAAAATGCTCAAGCGGCAAATTTTTTGCGTATCGCTGAATGATGGCACATACATCAAAAATTTGATAATCAATACAAGCCTGTGAAAAGCCTGTTATGTAAACCTTATCGTGGTCGATAAGCAAATGCTCTTCTTTTAGAAGATTGTGGCTGATGGTCTTTGCATTTTTTGAGTACGCCAGTGCTACGGATAGCTTTGTTTTTTCGAGGAGTTGCAAAGACTCTTTCATAAGCTCCATGTAGTGATCGTAATTTTTTAGAAAGAGAACATCAAAGTCCGAGAGTTTGCCTCGTTGGCGTATTCCTTTTTTTATTGTTTCGATTTCGATAATTTGCTTCTTATATGTAGTTGTGAGATTTTCGTTTCCGTAATAGCTTTCGTTTTTAAAGTCTATGTTTGCCGAAACCTTGTGAAATTCAGAGACGGTTTTTATTATTTTTACAAAGTCCTCGTTGTCCGAAAAAACAGATTCCTTAAAATTAAAATGGTCTGTCATCACATAAATATTTTCGTCATACTCAAAAAAAGGCGTGCTCTGCGTAGACAGGTAAAAACGGTCAACGTTTTTAAATCCACTTCTATGTAGAAACTCTTTTATTTCGTTTTGAAACAGAAGATGCCCCTTTGTATCCATGCACTTTTTGATCACTCGTGAACCTTTGTCAGTGCTGATTATATAATAAGATTTCTCTTTAACAATTCGTTTTGGTCTAATCCGAAAGCCCTGAAGAACTTGCACGTTTAAATCTTCCAATTGTCACACCCCGCATTTTCATAGATATAGTAAACTATAATACCATATGAAAAAGTGAGCTTAATTATGACAGTTCTATACTTTGAATAAGCATTTCAAAATATTTGTATCGTTGTCATTTGGATTTTTTAGTACGTGCTCAAGCAAAGAGTTTAAGGCAATTCCAATTTCTGCACCGTTTGTTAGGCCAAGTTCTTTTAAGTCGTTGCCATTTATTTTTAAATCTTTTAAAGAATAGCAATGATTTTCACTAATAACCAAATTATATTTATCAAATATTTCATTTAGTTGCAAAAACTCTTTTTGTTCTGCAAAAATAAAGTTAAGTTGTAGTAATAGTGGAAAAACTTCTATTCCGACCTGTGACAATCGTTTTCTGATTTCATAAAAATCATTTTGAAGCGGCATTTCAATATGTTTAAGCAAAGTTTGAACAAGCTTAATTGCTTTGTTGTCTAGTTTAAAGTATTTTAATAAGTTAGTGATTGCCTTTTCGTCTTGCGAATACCCTCTTAAAACTGTCGCAAGCCTAATATTTATATCAGATGATTCGAAAGCTTTACTTAAATAAGGGTTAGTTTTTTGCAAATGGGCAAATAATAAAGGCTCGATGTACTTCATGAGCTGTGAGCTACATAACAGATTTATTTTTTCGGGGTTTGAGCTCGAAAGCAATTTTAAAAATTCGTCACGGACTCGCTCCATACTGATATTTTTTATGAGGGCTGCATTTTCGACCAAGGCGAGCCAAGTATTTTCTTCAATTTCAAAATTAAGTCTGGCAGAAAACCTGACAGCCCGCATCATGCGGAGTGCGTCCTCTTGAAAACGTTTGCTAGGGTTTCCGACACCTCTGACAATTTTATTTTTTATATCTTCGATGCCACCATAAAAATCAACGAACCCTTCTTCTGGGTGGTAAGCAACCGCATTCATAGTAAAATCCCGCCGTAACAAGTCCTCTTTTAAATTGCTCGTGAAGGACACGACAGCGGGGCGTCTGTTATCAAAATATTCACCGTCAATACGGTAAGTGGTCACTTCATAGTTGGTGGCGTTCATCACGACGGTGACTGTTCCATGCAAAATGCCTGTATCAAATGTTTGAGGAAACAGTGACTTTACTTGTTCGGGGAGTGCAGAGGGTGTGATGGCCCAGTCTTTGGGGGTTTTGCCCATGATACAATCACGAACAGAACCCCCAACTGCATATGCTTCATAACCGTTTTGGTTAAGCGTTTTTATTATGTTGGATACTTCTGTGGGTAGTTTCATAAAAATCCACCTTGTAATGT
>JAVBKL010000235.1:0-20425 GCA_031554055.1 Eubacteriales bacterium
TTATAACTTCATTTCTTTTTTGTCGCTCATTAAGATAAGCCTTTTCCTCATCTGTCAATTTATTTAAAAAATTTTCGGAGGCGTACTCTCGTTTTGAGCTGGCAGAAATTGTCAATATTTCATTAATGCCACCACTTTTTAAAAATTTGCCGATGACAGAAATAATCGGGGCGAGAGAATCATTTTGAGTAGAGATTGATATGGGAACCAGTAAGGGAACAGATAAATCATGCGACCTTATCAAATTATGGTCAGCAAAAAAATAATCGACATCGTCCTCATCAAGATAAGCATCTACTGTGCCATTTAAGATAAGTTCTGTAGCAGCAAGATAGCCCTCAACAGGTACGGTTGTAAATTTGTGAGGATACACCATTGCTAGTTGGTCGGTTGTAACCGCACCTTCCAAAACAGCAAAAATCAATGGGCGTGTGGAAGCTATTTCTTCCAGCGGCTTCGTGGATTTTAATGTGTACATCTTGATGGAACGTTGGGTAATTGGCTCTGTCATGTGGTAGATTTTTCTTCGTTCTGGCGTAGCCGTTAAAATGGGTGTAAAATCAATTTCATTACTTTCAAGCCCAGCAATCAAATCGCTCCATATATACACTTGTGGCTCAAACTGTATTTGCAATTGTTCGGATAACATAATGCTAATTTCTTTGAAAAATCCATTTAATGTGCCATCTTCCGACGGGTACAAACCAGTTCCAGTCGTTGAGCCAAACTTTAAGGCTTTTCCAGTTGCCTGTAGACTCTCGATTGCCTCGATTTCCTCTTGGGTAATGCCTGGAATGTTTTTATATGTTTTGATTGAGTTATCGCCAGTTTGCAATTTAAAAGCATAAACATTTTGCGTAAGAAGGAGGATTACCGCAAATACAAATACGAATATTTTTTTCATAAGAACCCCCATATTTTTTATTTATCTAATACTAATTCACATTTAATGTATAAAATGCTTAAACTTCGTAAATTTCACACTCGTATTATATCACAAAAAAACTTACATTCAAACAACGAAACAAAACAGCGATTAGGTAAAATTCACCCAATCGCTGGAACTACAAACCGTCTTGCTTGGCATTAATTGTTATCTGAAACTTTATTTTTGAGCAACAAATATATATTTGTCGAGCAATTCATAAATCCAATCTTCCAAAAGAGAAAATTTGAACCCCAAACCTTCTACCTTCTCTGTATTTGGAGAATATTCAGTTACACCGTTAAATGGTGCCGTTTCACCCGCTAGTGAAATAATTGACTTCGTTTGTGTTTTTCTTTCGATGTAGTCGATAATTTCTTTCAAAGACATATTACCACTACTGCACCCATTGAATGAACCAGTAAATTTCTGTTCTGCAATCCATGCAAGAAAACGGCCAGCCTCATCGGAACGGATAAAAGCCATTCTCTCATTTAAATTATTAATATTCATTGGGATTCGTTTTACCACATGCTCAACAAAAAAGTAAAGTCGCTTCGTATAGTCATCCTCTCCAACAACAAAAGGAAAGCGGACTGCAACAGATGGCGTTTGACTATACACCTGAAATGTTGCACTTTCTGCTTGCCGCTTAATTTCGTCATACGTGAAATCAGTGCTTGAACACCATTTCAATGGGTGCTTAAGTGGGTCAAAATCGCTTTCCATTAGATTTTGTTTTAATTGAGGGTACGCAGACAATGAGGAAGTCATTACATATCGACCAAAATTTACCGCTTCGAATAAATACTTTACATCGTTTGAACAATAGCATATATTATCACAAACCACATCAAAATATTTACCTTTCAACATGGTGCTCAAACTTTGAGGACTTGAACGTTCTATGATAACTCGTTCTACCCGATCACCAAAATTATCTTTTGTTTGACCTCTTGTTGCAAGTGTTACATGATGCCCACTACTTAATAGTTTTGTTACCATATGTATTCCAAAAAAACGTGTTCCACCTAAAACTAAAATATCCATAAAAGCCTCCTTCCAAAAAAACGCTTACTGCCGTTGAGCAATAAGCGTTTTTTTGCTAAATCTATCTTTGTTTAAATTGGTCTACTAAACTCTTTAAAGATTCCGACTGAATAGAAAGTTTGTTTGCAGAACTCACACTATTCAATGATGCATTTCTTGTTGTAATTGAAATGTCTAAAAGTTTTTGAATATCGTTGTTGATGAAATCAATATCTGCACCTTGGCTAGTTGACAATGTTGTTGTTTGCTCAACAAGGCTTGATGATTGCTTTACATAATCCACAATTCTTAAAAGCGACTGAGCGGTGGTGGAAGTAATTTGAGTTCCCTCTTGAGATTTTTCAAGTGCTTTTTGAATAAGCAAAGAAGTTTGAGATGCCGCGTCTTTGCTCCTTAAAGAAAGAGCCCGAACCTCTTCCGCAACGACGGCAAAACCTTTTCCATGTTCGCCAGCTCTTGCTGCTTCAACTGCTGCGTTTAATGCCAAGAGATTGGTTTGGAACGCAATGCCATCAATTACCGTCATGATCTTTGAAATACCAATGGATGCTTCATTGATCGAGTTCATAGCAGTTGTCATTTCGCCCATGTCTTTGTTGCCCTTTTCAGCGTTTTCCATTGTGGTATGTGAAATTTTATTTGCATCCAAAGAGGTTTCGATGTTCTTTTGGGTCTTTAAGGATAATTTATCATTTTTATCCTTGAGCTCCATTAAACCTGACGCTTGTACTTCTGCATTGGCAGCTACTATTTCATCTGCCTCTACAATTTGTTTTGCACTTTCCGCCACTTCCAAAGAGGTTGACAAAATATCATTTACGATTACATTTAGGGTATCCACAATGCCGTTTATAGATGTTTTTAATGCGACAAACCCGCCTAAATATTCTCTAGTGATATACACATTTAAGTTTTTATTTTCTATTTGTTCCAACACTCCTGACACTTCTTGAATGTATCCAGAGATAACTTGTAATGTTGTGTTGATCGAATTTTTAAGGGACGCAAATTCACCTTTGTAATTCCCTTCAACTCTTACGACCAAATTACCTGTTGATACTTCTGCAAGCACCGTGTTTACTTCCTTAATAGGGGTTACAGCACAATCAATAATGTGGTTGAGTCCATCAACAAGTGCCGACCAATCGCCCTTAAATTTTTGCCTATCAATTCTTGTGTTCAAATTACCAAGGCTTACATCGTTGATTAAAGATTGAATTTCTCTATTTACGTCAAACAGCGTATTTTTGAACGCTTTAAACCCATGTGTTAAACCTATTTTTTCGCCAGAGAATTCAATAATATCCGTTTTGAAATTTCCCTGTTCAAATTGGTTAAGCATTTTTAAGGTATCAGCATTATCTTTTTGACAAATTTCAGACATTCTATTTACGCAGATAACAACATCTTTGAAGACACCTTTAAATTGATCGACATTCACTCTTGTAGTAAAATCGCCTGTTTCAAAAGCTTTTGCCATCGTGTTTAATTCTTTCATGAGTTGTTCAATTGTGTTGGTTGCAACCGTTAGGTTTTGCGATAATTTTCCCACTTCATTTTTTGTGCCTAGAGGATTGATGGCATTTAACAAGCCATTTGAAATTCCTTCCGTTTGTTTCAACATTTGCTCTAAAGGTTTTGATATTGATTTAGATACCAAGTAGGCAAACAACAAGCATAATATACAAACAAACACAATCACAATATTCATGGTGAGTGCCAAATCGTTTGTAACTTCTAAGTTGTAAGCGGCTGTTTCCTTACACTCCGAATCGTTAAGCTCAAACAGCTTTGTTATGTATCCCTGAAAATCTTGATCCATCACTTTTTTTTGCTCTGCATTCATCTCGACGATTGCTTCGTCAACTTTATTATTGCTGATTAATTGAGTAACTTTGTTAACCCATGGTACATATGTATCTTGTGCAAAGTCATTTAGGTCACTTGCGACTTTTGCACTCGGTAAACTAGCCCACAAAGGATCATCGTAAAAAGCATCATATATAGCAGCGTTATTTGAAATAATTTCCAAACTACTTTTTAAGTTTGCTTCTAAACCTGTCAACGCAGACGGATCTGTCGTTGATTGTGTTAAAATATTTTGAATGGTGTTGATACTTACGCCCATATCGTATAATAACTTTGAAGCATATAAACTATCAGCTAAAATTTGACCGCCTTCTTTTGATGTTTGCAGCGTTACTTTTGTTTGGGCGACACTTGTAACCAAAATAACCAATGCCATTGTTAAAAAAATGATACTTAATTTAGGAAAAACATTCAGATTTCTAAAAAAACCACCCATGAAATTCACTACCCCTTTAATAAATTTAGACACATTGTATCATTTATAGTCAAAAAAGTCAATCGGCTACCTCTATTGTCCCTTCGGTAAACAAAACTAAATTTTTAAATCTCCATACTTCTTGGACTGGTTATTTTCTAAAACTTTATTTTGAGAAGTCAAAATATATTTGTCTAACAATCCATAAATCCAATCATCTACATACAGATAATTTTAATAAAGCATACCTTTCATTCTATTAATAGAATCTGTTTTAAATATTTGCGATGCAGCAAAATTATCGTATATACTTCAAAATAATTTTATATTCTTCAACAATATCATCAAATTTAACTCGGCAGTTTGCGGAACTGGTTGACGAAAGATATATTGGTGAAATGGGACGAAGTTCGCTTTTGCATAATTTATTATAGTATTCTGTTGCCTTCTTCCCAGTAGTAAAAACTGCCCTTATTTCTGATTTTTGAAAAATACAAGACATATCATTGGCAACAGGATCTTTAATGCTACTGTCATCTGCTCCTTTTATCTCACATACTTTTAAGACATCCCAAATTGCTATACCGTTACTTAATAAAAATGTTTTCTTGTCTTCATTGGTTTCAGGTGTTTTCTGGCTCAATATGTTAGACATGATTTTCCAAAATCTATTTTGCGGATGGGAATAATAAAATCCGATTTCTGTTGATTTTGGAGAAGGCATTGTACCAAGAATTAATATTTTCGAATTTTGGTCATAAACCGGCTCTAAATTGTGAATAACCATTTTTGTTTCCCCTCCCATACTATTTGCTGAATTGAAACCAAACTCTGTTTTTATGTGTTTCCATTTTACTCAAGACAAGCAATCAATTCTTTTATCATATCATCTTTTTTTCCGCTCTTCCACTCCGAAATCACCATATCTTGAAATAGGGTTTCTTTTACGTCCTTCACAAATTCTTTGTTTTTATGTACTTCAAGCAATACGAATATGATTTCATAAAAACCTTCTTCTGCCAATCTCTCTATTAACATTTGCATCATTTTCAGATTCATATGTTCGTTCTCATGACCACAGATAAGTAACCACCTACCTGAATTTTCTTTTTTCCATTTTAAAACCACAAAAAAGACTTGCTCTATTTCCAAAGCAAGTCTTTTTTGTATTTTTACAGGTTTGCCGTTATTTATGGTACGAGTCCTACGTTGTAAATTTAAAATTGATTGTAAAAAGCCGATTTTGGCAAGTGATACGCATAGAACAGTTATCATTCTCTGTAATGATATTGCTAATAGCACTTAAGCCTTGACCTGAATGATTATCCTTTGTGGTAAACCCCGGCGTGAAGATTTTACTAGGTATCACATCTGTACTGCACGTGTTGGCGACTGACACGAGTATGAAATCATCCTTTTGCTCACTGTGTAACCGAACAATTTTTTCATCCGATTCGACGGCGGCCTCTATGGCGTTATCCAAAGAATTACTAAAAATTCGGCATAGATCAAGATCATTCATTTTTATTCTGGAAATACTACTAATTTCAGAAACTTCAAATTTCACACCCAACTTCATAGCTCGCTGACTTTTAAGATCAAAAAGGGTATAAACAGCAGTACGTTCCTTAAGTGCTTCTAACATATCAAGGGTATTTCCTGCATACTTAGTGATCTTTAAGAGGGAGTTATGGTATTTTTTCAACCCCGCCATATCGTTGTTCTCCATATATCCTCCATATATTTGTAGGATATTGTAAAAATCATGCTTTATGTTATGGAACTCGTTATTTGCATGTATAATGGATTGAATAGAAGTTTCAATCGACTTGGTTTGCCATTCCATTAAGCGAATGCGGAGGATTCTGAACTTGTCGATGATACAATTAACAACAATAACACCCATTATTATATACAGCAGAATCTGAGCACCTGTAATACTTGAGCGGCGATTTAACATCAACAAAATGCAGACACTAACCAAAACTATATAATGGCCACAGACGGAAAAAAAGATTATAATCAGTTCATTAAAATTGTTGCCGATAGGAAAAGATGATGGTACTTCTAAATACAAATCTTTCTTTTTCACCAATATTTTAAAGACAACATACAGAACAATCATGGTAATCCACGTGCATACCATGGAAAGAAGGTCAATAACGAAAATTGCTGGCCAAGCAATTTCAGATTTTACGATATATGAAAAGCCGTTGCTGTAGGCTTTAAAAATAAGCAAACTAAAATATTGTGCTGCAAAAATAGCCTCCAAGGAAAATATAGTTTGGGAATTATGCAACTTAAATATGTAGCGAGTAATTAAATAATAAATAAAAACAAATAAGGGATTAGGAAATATGATGATTCCATCCGCAATCGGCGGAAGCAACTTCGGATAAAAAAATATGTAATGAATAAAAAATTGAATAAAATGGAATGGAACTGCCATACATAGGGTTCCTATCAAAAATGAGCTAAGAGGTACCTTTTTTTTATATATTAAAAAAATCAATTGATTAATAACCCCAAAAGTTATTAAAGTGCTAATGACACTGATAAAAAATGGGACTGCTTTCTCTGCAATATAACTTAATAACATTTCAATTCTCCTAACACTATTAAATTCAAAAATCAAAACTTGCTGCAAAAAAGCCGCATATAGTTTTCCTATACTGCGGCTTCGTTTTAGTATTGCATTATTGAGTGAATCTCATATTTCCCTAGCACGTCACGTCCGTTTAGTCCGTTTAGCTCAATCAAGAACACGATGCCTGCAACCACGCCGCCCATTTCTTCCACGAGCTCACAAAGTGCTTTGCAAGTGCCGCCTGTTGCAAGCAAGTCGTCAACGATCACAACTCTTTGCCCTTTTTGAATGGAGTCAGTGTGAATCTCGATGGTTGCTGTTCCATATTCGAGGTCATAGGTTTTTGCATTGGTTGCACATGGCAACTTGCCAGCCTTGCGTACAGGTACAAAGCCTTTGTTTAAGTTGTAGGCAACTGGCACGCCAAAAATGAATCCTCTTGACTCTGGCCCCAAGATTAAATCAAAATCTAGGTGCTCCACCTTGCCGCTCACTTGGTCAATTGCATCTTTTAAATAATCTGCATTTTGTAGAATCGGAGTGATGTCTCTAAACATAATTCCTTTTTCTGGAAAATCTGGAATAGACCTAATAATTGTTTTTAAATCCATTGCGTTGCCCCCTAAATTTCTCATAGTCTACAATCTTTTATTTGAATCTGAACAGACTGGTTACCCATGTAAGTATTAATCGAAATTGAATAAACAATGTCCATTGTGAGGTTTGAACCACGCAAGACGCCGCCAATAATTTTATCGGTTTCGTACTCGTCATACTTGGCTCGCAGTTTTTCCTTGAAGGAGTCAACCGCATTGAAGTAGACGGCTTTGAGTGCACGGCCATTGTTACCAATTGCAAATTTTAATGAGAGCGTCCGCTCGTCTTTATTTAGCCTTATGTCACTGGGCGAAACAGCTTTGGTGCCAAAAAGCGGTTCGCTGTTCCCCTTACCATAGGGTGCCAAAATTTGCAGCTCTTCTGCAAGCTCAAATGTTATATCGTCAAGAAGCAGCTCTTTCTCAATCCTTATAATTTCTTGAAAATCGTTGGGCTCGAGTTCGCAATTTTCGTTTAAGCATTTTTTAAGGATTTCCATGTTCTCGGGAACCATAGTAAGTCCGGCTGCCATAGCGTGTCCGCCAAATTTTTCAAACAAGGTGCGGCATTTAGTAAGTTCGTCAAACAAATTATAAACTTCAATGGAACGTGCCGAGCCTTTGATAAACCTTCCGCTTCGGGTGAGAACAACCGTCGGTTTATAAAAACGTTCTTTAATCCGCCCCGCCACAATCCCTGCAATGCTCTCTGGAATGTTCTCGTTAAACACAACAATGACTTTGTCTTCTGGATTTACTTCTTGAATGGCAATTTCCACCGAATCTTGCGTGATGGCTTTTCGCTCTTCGTTTAGCTGAACCAATCTTTTTGCAATTTCAATGACTTCGTCGTCGCTACCCTCATGTGTGAATAGTTCGACGGAAAGTTTTGCACTTTCGAGCCGACCCGAGGCGTTGATGCATGGCCCTACAATGAACCCCATCGTGTGACCGTTTAAAACTTTCTCGTCATACTCTTTTTCGTGCAATAGATGCCAAAGACCCCTGTTGACTTTTTTATTCTCGTTTAAAATTTTTAGCCCTGTTTTTGCAATAATACGATTTTCGCCGAACAAGTCAACCACATCGCAGAACGTGGCAATCATGGCGAGAACAAGAAGTTCATCGTCAAGTAGTGAAAAATCTGTTTCAAACGCTTCAAACAGCCGCTTCGAAAATTTATAGCAAAGTCCGCCCGCACAAAGCAATTCAAACGGATACGTACAGCTTTCTTGTTTCGGGTCAATGATCGCATCGGCAATCGGAAGGGTTTCTGATGGCTCGTGGTGGTCGATGATGACTACTTTCATGCCAAATGATTTTGCAAGCGAAACCTCTTCTACTGCCGAAATACCATTATCACAGCAGAGAATACAATCTATGTTTTCTAAGTGCAGACGCTCAATAGCGTTTTTTGTAAGCCCATAACCGTCCTCCTCCCGATGCGGAATGTAGAAACCTACATTCGCACCAAGAGCCTTTAAACTTTTAAAAAGAATAGCGGTTGCTGTTACGCCATCCACGTCATAATCGCCGTAAATCGCAATTTTTTCTTTTGATTCTATACTCCGCTTTATAATTTGAACACCAAGTTCCATATCTTTCATCTCGGACGAATCGCCAAAGAATTTTGTGGATGGGTTCAAAAACTTAATCGCATCGTGTTTGGTACGGATACCTCGATTGGCAAGCACTCGAGCAAGATCCTCGCTAATTTTAAGCGTACTTGCCATTAGCGAAACATTTGCATCTGTTCTTTTTAACAGCCATTTCGCCATAGTTACTTCTTACCAAACTTGTTGCAGAGCAAGTACCAAATCGATCCCGACATACAAACAGACGAGTAAGCTCCACCCACCAAACCAACAATCAGTGGCATGGTAAATTCTTTAATCGAAGGTACACCAATGATATAAAGAGCAATAACTGGAACCAAAGTTGAGATGGTCGTAAATATGGAACGTCTTAACGTTTGCGAAACACTTATGTTGATTAAATCGTCAATGGCAGGGTGTGAAAGTCTTTTTTCGTTCTCACGGATTCTATCGAAAATAACGATGGTCGCATTGACCGAATAACCTAGAATCGTAAGTATGGCGGCAATAAACGAATAGTTAAGCGGAATACGTAAAACAGCATAAGCCACGAGCATAAGCAATGTGTCGTGAAGAAGTGCAGAGATGGCACTCGAGCCACGCTTAAAGTCTTTAAAGCGGATACTGATGTAAATAAGCATAACCACACTGGCAACTAAAACCGCAAGAACCGCTGTGCTACGCATTTCGGAGCTAACAGTTGGGCTTACATCGTCATAAGTGAAATGTTCTGCCTGAATCGAATATTTTTCTTTAAACTTATCAATGAGCTTGATTCTTGTGTCTTGGTCAATGGATCTAATTTTAATTAGAACTTGGGTTGTGCCAGAAACTTTTTGCACTTGTGGAGAATTTTGGCCAGTAACTTCTGCAACAATAGCAATGACATCGCTGTTACTGAAGTCTCGTCCAAGGTCAATCTCAAGGGAAGTTCCGCCTGAGAACTCAACGTCATAGTTAAATGCACCCTTGCCAATCGCTGTGTTGTAAATCATGACCGACAAACCAACGAAAATGATTACAAGTGAGAAAATAAAATATTTGTTTCTATGTTTGATGAAGTCATAAGTTTTGTGTGTAATTGTTTCACGCTTCTTTGCTCCAAACAATTCTGGTTTATCAGCACCCAATGCCACAAAACCTTGTAGTATAAATCTTGTTACTACAATGGATGTGAACAGCGAAAGCACGATACCGACTGATAATGTTTGAGCAAAACCTTTAATTGGGCCTGTACCAAGCCAGAACAACACAACGCCAGCAATCAGTGCAGTCATATGTCCATCAACTATGGCAGGCACGGCTCTTTTAAATCCAGCTGCAACAGATGCCCTTGTGGTTCTACCCGACTCAAGTTCTTCTTTGAGTCTCTCGAAAATGATGATATTACCGTCAATCGCCATGGCAACTGTGAGGATAATACCCGCCACACCAGGAAGCGTTAATGTAATGCCAAATGCACTAACAAGTACTAACAATAAACCTGTAAACAAGATCAGTGCGATGTCTGCGGCAAGTCCTGCGATTCTATAAACGAAAAGCATGAACACAAATACAAAAGCAAATCCAATGATACCAGCGATAACACTGGTTTGAAGTGAGTTTGCACCAAGTTTTGCACCAACATTGCTTGTACTAATAATGTCAAGTTTAAATGGCAATGAACCCGAACGAATGAGTGCTCCAAGTTCCTCTGCTTCTTCTGTTGTGAAGTTGCCTGTAATTACAGCGTTTCCGCCAGAGATTTTTTGTTCAACCATTGGAGAAGACAAAACTTCATCGTCGAGCATAATGATAATTCTTTTGCCAACGTTGTTTCCAGTTGCTTCTTCAAATAATTTTTGTCCTTCTGTGTCAAATTCAAGACCTACTACAACGCTGCTAGGTCCATTGTTAGAACCACTCGAAACTGTTTTATAGGCGTTTGTAACTCTCTCACCTGTTAAAAGAACTTTACCCGCTTCATCAACAAAGAAAAGTTGTGCTGTTTTACCGATTTCTTTGATAATTTGTTCTGGGTCGTCAACGTCTGGAATATCTATACGTAAGCGGTTTGTGCCTTGTACAGCAACTTCCGCTTCGGTGTAATTCTTACGGTCAAGTCTTTCTTGTAATAAACTCTGTGCCGATTGCATTTCCTCGGTTGTTACGGCTACCTTGTCCGCCTCGTAAGTAATGGACACACCGCCTTTTAAGTCCAAGCCTTGCTTGATATTCTTAACGCCGAGTGTATGTTCTGTACCGATACCCAAATACGAAAGAACGCTTAAACCAATTGCCACAACGATAATTGAAAATAAGATTATTATACTTCTTGATTTCATCTGTGGTACTCCTCCTTCATTCATTTGAAATTTTTCAAGAGCAAGTGCTCCTGTGTACCTTCATCATAATTGCACATTCTGTTCTTTTTTTCTGCAGTTCGCAACCGATCTCATATGGTTTTAAAATATCGCCATGTGCATTATAAGCATTTGCCGCACAACCACCGCTACAATAATATTTCGCAAAACATTCGCTACATTCCGCTTTGCTATAAACATTGCAAGCGTTAAATTTCTCGTATTCTTCTTTATTGGTAACGCCTGTATCTACGTCGCCCATTTTAAACTGCGGCATTCCCACAAATTGATGGCATGGGTAGAGGTCGCCCTCTGGTGTGACGGCTAAATATTCAGTGCCGGCACCACAGCCTGTCAAACGTTTTGCAATACAAGGCCCGCCTGTTATGTCAATCATAAAATGGAAAAAATTGAACTCTTTACCACTTTCTTCACGCTTTAGCATTTCTACTGCAAGCCTTTCGTATTCCTCGCAAAGTTTTACAATATCCGACTCTTTGATTGCATAGTCCATGCTCGGGTCTGCCACAACAGGCTCAATCGAAACTTGTTTAAACCCAAGATCAGCCAAATGCAACACATCTTCGCCAAAATCAAGGTTATCATGTGTAAAAGTTCCCCTCACATAATAGTTATCTTGATTTCTCGATTCTGCCATATTGATAAACTTTGGCAAAATAACATCGTAGCTACCTTGTCCACCCGCACGCTTACGGTTTGAATCGTTCACTTCTTTTCTTCCGTCAATACTTAAAACAACGTTGTGCATATGCTCGTTGATATAGTTTTGTACTTCATCAGTTAATAAAACTCCGTTTGTTGTAATAGTAAACCGAATATTTTTATTGAATTGCTTTTCTTGTTCACGGCCATACGTAACAATTTGCTTGACCACTTCAAAGTTCATAAGCGGCTCACCGCCAAAAAAATCCACTTCGAGATTGCGTCTGGAACCAGAATTTTTTATGATGAAGTCAATCGCTTTTTTTCCGACTTCAAAGCTCATAAGCGAGCGTTTTCCGTGGTACTCGCCCTCTTCGGCAAAACAGTATCTACATTTTAAATTACAATCATGTGCAATATGCAGGCAAAGAGCTTTTACGACAGGAACTTTACTCGCCATTTTGATGTCTGTAAGTTCTTTCGCAAAGAGCAAGTCCTCTTTTTTGAGTGTATCAATTTCTGCCATCGCTTCTTTGATGTTCGGTGCTTCGTATTGGTTTTGTAAAAGCTTTGGTAGTTCCTCACTACATTCGCCGTCTTCATTATAGTAATCAAGCAAGTCAAAAACTATATCATCAACCACATGAACTGCACCGCTTGCAATATCCAGTACAATTTTGTAGCCGTTCATATCAATTTTATGTATCATCTGTTTACTCCTTTCCCTAAAAATAGCCATCTCTTGCAAACTTGTGTAATCAATAAAATCCACTTTAGTTCGCATAAAGTGGATTTTTGAGCTATAGCTTTTTACTTAGTTATTTCTTCTCGCAACTTTGATTTGCAACTGTACAAGAAGTCTTGCACGCTGACTGGCAAGATGTTTGGCATTCGCCGCAACCTATGCCTGTCGTATTTTTAAGAAGCTTTGAGTTAAGTGTTTTAATATGCTTCATTTGCTAACCCTCCTATTATATTTCGATAACTGCTATTTAAGTGCAATGTGCCATTTCCTAGCACACAGAAAAACGCCTGTGGCGTCTTTACTATGTGGATATTATATCATGGTTTCAAAAAATTGCAAATTTTTTTTAGGAATTCCAATTATTTTTTGAAGTTAATTCCGAGCATTCCGCCGAGCCCGCCGCCCGCAATTGAGAGTATAAATAAAGTGATTGTCCGCATGTCAATTGTGAACGCACGATTGACCCAAGCACCGATAGCCGAAAGAATAATCACATAGGCAAAACCAGCGATCACACCCCAAAGCCAGCCACGATTTTCAGCGCCTCTAGCCGCATCAAACCCAGCAACAATCACTGCAAGCAAACTTGTAATCGTTACCACAAGTGGCAGCCCTTGCCCTGTAAACGATGAATATGTAATAAGCATTGCATAGCCCAAAAAAATTGTGCAAGTGATTGCATATCCGATTAACACGCCCGAAACAACCGCCGAAACACGTGTCCTTTGTTCCTTACTCATTTCTTTAGGCATCGTGTTTCTTGAGAATCCAAGTCTAGCATTTTTGATATTCATAAAACTCCCCCAAAAAATTAAATTTATATATTGTACTACTCCTCATTATGAATTATGATAAGGAAGCGAAAAGATTTTAAGTTGTGCATAAAAAACAGCAACGCATTTATTGTAATGAGAGGTTATTTCATGATGGATAGAATAGATTTGCATACACATACTTCATACTCCGACGGAAGCTTAACGCCTTACGAGCTTGCAAAAACTGCACACGAAAAAAACATACGTGCCATCGCCATGACAGACCACGACACAATCGGAGGGCTGTTAGAATGTTCGAAAGCTTGCGATGCATTCGGTGTTGAGTTTGTTTCGGGCATCGAAATCTCTGCCTACTATAATTTGACCGAGATACATGTGCTGGGATTAAACTTTGATTTGGATTCAGATGTTTTAAAAAACAATTTGCCTGATATGAACACGGCAAGACGTGAGCGAAATGTAGAAATGATTAAGAAATTGAATTTGGCTGGCGTAAAAATAAAACTAGACAACATCATCGAATATGTAAACGGCGTGGAGGTAAGTGTAACACGAATGCACTTTGCTCGTGCGATTGTTGAGGCTGGCTACTGTAAAACCAATGAAGAGGCGTTCAAAAAATATTTAACACCCGGCTGCAAGACTTATGTAAACCGCGAAATATTTTCACATAAAAAAGCGATTGAGCTGATTCGTGATGCCGGCGGCGTTTCAATCCTTGCACACCCGCTTCGATACAGGCTGTCGCTTATCGAGATG
This sequence comes from Eubacteriales bacterium, assembly GCA_031554055.1. Lineage (GTDB taxonomy): Bacteria > Bacillota > Clostridia > Lachnospirales > JAVBKL01 > JAVBKL01. The sequence continues at coordinate 14,323 of JAVBKL010000235.1, forward strand.
AAAGAAATCATAAAAAATTTGGCACTCGCAGGGCTTAACGGCTTGGAGTGTTATTATTCAAGCCACAGCGAGTTTGACCAGACAGAACTTTTAAAAATTGCAGAAAAAAACCACCTGATTCCATCAGGCGGCAGCGACTTCCATGGCGAAAATAAAAACGGCGTAGAACTTGGCACCGGCTACGGCAAATTATTTGTGCCCTACAAAGTCTTGGAGGATTTAAAGCAGTTCAACAACAGTGCCCGCTTCGCTAATAATCGAATTTAAGTTTACAATCGCAGTTGTCTGTGAGTTGAGAATTTGACTTAGCTCCCCACAAACAATATTGCAATCAGACTTTTCTTTTAAAATCTCTTTTTGTGCATCAGTTAAATATTTTTTAGAGTTAATAAAATCCAGAACTTGTTTGAGTTCCTTGTCTGATTTTTCGTAGCTCTCCATAAATTTTGCAAAACCGTTAATCTGCTCTTCAGTTAGCGATTTTTTTGCGTGACGCAAAAAGTCCATTCTGGTCTCAATTTTTGCAACTGCACTCGAGCGTTCCTTGATTAAATATTCCATTGTGCGAGAGTTTTCTTGTATGCCGTTTAATGCAAAGGATACGTCTGTCGACGAAAATTCTTCTTTTATAATGTTCCCTGGTTGTAACACGCCAGCATAAACCACTCTGCTGCTGCCCTTTAAAAAATCATACCCAATGCTGCTTGCATCTAAAATTTGCGTGCTAGAAAGAAAGGTTACCACCAGAATCCCACTAATAACTTTTTTCATTTCTCCACCTACTTTGACTTTTATTTTTTTCATTTCCTAATATCTTGCTATGTATAGCTTACCCACCAAATATGTACAATGTATGAACATTATATAAATTTTATGTGAAATCATAGTTATATACGAACTTGGCTCAAAAAAGTCTCGCAGAATTTTTGTTACCGTGGAACAATGCTAACAAATAGTTCTAGGAGCGATTCTATGCCAAGTTCAAATCTTAACCATGTAAAATCTCAGTACGCACAGAGCAAGAAGATACCCTCTGATATACAATTTTGCAAAAACAAAAATGTATATCACTTATATGTATACGTCACTTTCCGAATCTGGTGACAAATTTATTGCCGATGACGCATGTGACAGTTTCCACCATACCATGCTGCACTGGGGAAAAGTACCTTTTGATGCTGCGGCTCTTAAAAAACCGAGGAGCTTAAGAACGTTTATGATTTGGATTTAAACGCAGCGAATAGTCACTCATCAGATAGTTTCTCAACTCCTGCCAAGCCTTGACCGCTTAGTTTCATCCTAAACAATTCAAATTTTTGATTTTGTAAATTTAAAACACTAAAATACAACCATTCCCCATTTATTGCATAATCAGTCGTGAACCGACAATTGACTAGCTCACTGTCTTCCAACAACTCTGTATATTCTGTTCCATCGACTTTTGCCTTGCATAAGGTTTTTCCGTTGTCACTAAAGAAATACAACCAATCATCAACAACATTTAAGGCGTACCCTCTTGGCAATTCTCTCAATTCTTGTCTGTCTTCGCCGCCAATTCTAACTCTTGTTATGATTCCGCCCTCCAAGCCCATATTGCTATTTGAGTTGTAAATGTAATAAATCCATCCATCTACAACGTTTATGTACTCGGCAAAATCAAATCCAATCATCTTTTGTCGCACTCCGTCTATCGCTGAAACTCGCATGCCTTCACGGTTGGCATCTGTAAAATAAATACGTTCATATGTAACAAAAAAAGGGCTAAGTTCAGCTAGTTTATTATCTGTAACTTTTTGCGGAACGCCACCTTCAATCGGTAACCGATACAAACCTGAACCATCACTTAGACTATAATAGATCATATCCTCAACGACTTGTAACTTTTCGATATTGGCATCACCTTTTAGTTTGAGAAGCTCTGTTGTTGCCTCTCCATCCGTTTTTGTTTTTGCAATGCCCCAACCATCATCAAAGGTGTAATACACCCATTTATTGATGGAATTTATATTTGCAACGCCTTGATAATCAGAAATCCTATACTTTCCGCTTCCATCTGGGTTCATACGAAATAACATTGACTCTCGGTTGTCGGCATAAAACACAGAAGTGTTATCTGCAAAAGCCAAAAATGAACCCACTGCGTGATTCCCATGCATGTTGCCACGTTTTTCTGGATCAATCTTAATGACAACTGTCGAGGAACTTCCATTCCAAGTAACCGTGCCACCAAAAGCTTCAATAATGTATTTTATTGGAACCATTGTGTGACCATTAATTATTTTCGGTGCAACGTCCATTTGTTTTATATTCCTTTTAGAATAATCGCTTTTGAAAACAAGCTCGTAGTCTAAACTATCAATTGCCATGTAAATATAAATCCCATTTCTGTACATCAAAACGGTGTTCTTTTCTGGAAGCCAATTGACCGCTGCACCAATATACTCACAAATTGATCTGGCTGGGGAATAAACTCTATCGTTATCAAGTACAGGTTCTCGGCCTTCAAGATTCAGTACCTTGCCATTTACTTCAACCTTAATCGAACTCGAAGCCATCGCTGATTGGCTTATCATTACTAGCATTACAATCGTAAGTAGCGTACCAAGCAGTTTGAATTTATACATAGGTCACCTCCATTACGGTACTAGTCTTATCAATGGTTTCACTTGCCTGTGGTTCCGTTTTGCTAATCTGTGTCCCATAATTCTTTTTCAATATCGTCCAAGGAAGTCGCACTAGGTGTTGAGCTTGCCGTTGGTGTTTGGCTTGCTGTTGGTGTTGGGCTTGCCGTTGGTGTTGGGCTTGCCGTTGGTGTTGGGATTGCCATTGGTGTTGGGCTTGCCATTGGTGTTTGGATTGCCGTTGGTGTTTGGCTTGCCGTTGGTGTTTGGCTTGCCGTTGGTGTTGGGCTTGCCGTTGGTGTTGGGCTTGCTGTTGGTGTTGGGCTTGCCGTTGGTGTTGGGCTTGCCGTTGGTGTTTGGATTTTCACGACTGGAGAGATGGTTGGCTCAACTTTTTTATTCAATTCTCCTATTCGGAGTAAAACCACGCCACCTATCACAGTAGCAATCGTGCCACCCACAATTGCCACAACGAGTGCCACAACGAGTGTTTCCAGCCAATTAACTTGGTTAAGCTTTGGAAATCGGGTTGGTTTAATCTTAATTTTTTTATTTTTATTATTTCTATTTAGAAAGTTCACAGAATCCCCCTCTTACCAACGAAAGTCCTAGTTGATTTTGTCCACTGTACCACCACTACTTTTATTCGTTTCAGGGGCAACAGAAGGTAACGGTTCAGGCGTTGGCACAGCCGTCGGTACTGCTGTTGGTACTGGTGTTGGTGTTGGCTCTGGTGATAGCACTTGTATTCTCACAAGGTTACTTTCAATGGTTCCTTCTGCGGTTGAATAGCTAACTTTGTAATCAAATATTCCGGCTCTATCCGGTGTAAACATATAACCTACAACTTGTTTACGATCATCTAAAACTATGCGATAGTCTTTTCCTTCTTCAGTAGCATAAACCTTTGTGCCATAAACATCTAAAACTCTTGATAACTCCCATGAAAGTTGAACTTCCTGTCCAAGTCTAACAGAACTGCTATTGGAATAGAGCGTCAACGTTGGTAACGTTTTGGCTTCAACTGTAACGGTGCATACCGCCTTCACCCCAGAATCTATAACCGTAACTGTTACAGTGGCTGTTCCTGCAGATATTGCTGTCAGATGTCCAGTGTTTGTTACATAGACAATGTTGGCGTTACTTGTCTCAAAGCGAAGTGCCGGAGAATTGGCCGTGGTTGGTATGAGTTTGGCTTGCAGTGTTGTTTCACTGCCCTCTTGCAGTACCAAATTTTTCTTATCCAACGTAATCGCTGCTGGCGTATTTTTTAAAACATACACGTTGCATACCGCAGAAAGTTTTCCGTCTGTCGATTTAGCCGTTATTGCAGCAATTCCTTCCGATACCCCCGTTACTTTTCCTTGCGAATCAACATATGCAATTGATTTATTATTACTCTCCCAAAGCAACTGAGGCATTTTTGCCTCTCCTGGAACAATATTCACTTCAAGAGTTGTCGTGTCACCTTCAAGAATTTCTGTATTTTTCATTTTCATTACAAGTGATGATGCTTCATGTGTTGGCTTAGGTGTCGTAGGCTCGGTTGGCATTAATCGAAAAAAAAGCATTGCTGCCTCAGCACGAGTCAGCTTTTTATTTGGATTAAAATATCCGTTCTTATCCCCAATCATCAAATTGTGCTCAACAGCAAGTGCAATATTTGCAGTCATACTGTCGCCAAGAGAGGTAATATCTTTGTAGTCTTTAAACATATGTTGTAGAATACTATAATCCGGGCTTTTACCTTCAAGCCCTTGTAGGCGGACACAAGCGACTGCAGCATCCCCTCTAGAAGTATCGCCTTCTGGAAGAAACATATGGCGATTACCAATTGTCATACCTGTTAAATAATACCTAGCTGCTACGATCCAATTTTTTGCCCAATGTGAATAAGGCACATCATCAAATGGTGACAGCGCATTATTATCTATTGGAACACCTGTGGCAATTGTCATTATTTTAGCAAATTCTGAACGTAAAACGAGGTTGTTAGGGCGAAAAGTTCCGTCAGGGAATCCAACAATAATGCCTGCCCTTGCCATTGTGGTTATCGCTTCATAAGCCCAATGGTTGGGTGGAACATCTGAAAATTCTAGCGGGCTCGCAATGGATCGAGCATGAAACTGTGAAAAAAATAGTGCAACCATAAGTATTACCGCCAAGTACCTGTTTTTTCTGTTCATCATCTGAATTCCCCCTCGTATTTGATTGTTTTTGATAACCCTGTCGAATATCATATCGTCACAGCTTGTACTAAACTTTATGCTATTTATATTTGTCTAAAAGTTTCTTCTCTTGTTATAACGGATTGAAAAACGAAAGCTCACAGATACTAAAATCTGCGAGCTTTTGTTCTCTATTTAAATGTCTATTTAAAATTTAGGCTTTCTATTTTTTCTCTTGAAGTATTCTCAACGCCGCTTTTAAGAAATCACAAAGCTCTTTGGTTTCTGTTTCATTTAAGTGGTAGCCGCTCAATTGTGCAAAGATTTTATTATACATACCGCTATTCTCTTCTGTGATACTGCCCATTAATTTATGCAGCAATTTATCTTTTCTGGAATGGCTTTCATCGACCTCACCTTGTAGTAGGTAGTTCGGCGTAATGCCCAGTATTTGTGCTAGGTCATTTAGTCTTTGTGCTGTCGTACAACGGTTCCCTCTTTCAATCAATCCTAAAAAACCAGCGGTTATCCCTACTCGTTCGGCTAGCTCTTCAAGAGAAATCCCCATTTCTGTGCGAGACTCCCGAATTCTAGCGCCAATTTCTTTTTTATACTTCTGTTTGCTCTCTTTCATGACTTCAACCCCAAATAGTATTTTTTTCAATTCAGTTTATCATACATAATGTATGATTTCAATATTAAAAATACTGCTATAGTATTTTTAAGTTGAGGTGTATGTCATGTATATTGAGAAGATAAAAGAACTTAGGAAAAGTAAAAACATTACACAAGTTGAAATGAGCAAAAAATTAGGTTTAAGCGAATCCGCATATGGCTTATATGAAACTCGCCAGCGACAAATGGATATTGAAACTTTTGTGCTGATCTGCAAAATATTAGATGTTTCACCAAATGATTTGTTAGGTTTTAATCAATAAAAAGCAAAATGCTCTCTTGCCATTTTCTGACAAGAGAGCATTTTGCTTTTTTATCGAGTGTCTTCGTAACTTGGGTTTCTAATACATTTCTATTCACAACAACACAACGATTCCTTATTTCTTTCTAAGAAACCTTGCTAGGCTCGCAATCAATTTTTCAAATTCTATCGGCTTTTCAACATGGTCGTTCATGCCCTCTGCCACACAGCGTTCCACTTCGTCGGCCATGGTATTGGCTGTCAACGCAATGATCGGAATATCTTTGTAAGGCTTCTGGCTGTTTCGTATGGCGATTGTGGCTTCATGACCGTCCATGACTGGCATGATCATGTCCATCAAAATTAGGTCAAACTCCTGTTTATCAAGCCACTCGATT
>JAVBKL010000151.1:0-18579 GCA_031554055.1 Eubacteriales bacterium
TGGCATATAGCTTTCGGAAGCACTTACGTGTGTCGAACCCACGGAGGTTACTTGTTTACGAGCTTTACACTGTTTCTCAATAATTGACACCAGCTCATTCACACGAGAGTCGTCAACTCCAGAAATAAGTGTTGTATTTCCTGAACGCAAAAAGCCGCCAGTTTATGCAAGCTTGGTAATACTAAAACCCTTCTCGATCAAAGTGTCTGTTAAGTGAAAAGCATCTTCATCGTGTATTATCGCCATAACTAGCTTCATAATGAACCCTCCTTTTAAAAAATAAAATGTATTTTACTGATAGGATATAACTATTATATCACATTAAAATTATTTTAACTAGATTTTTATACAAAAACAACAAATTGATAACCGCAAATTTTTATTCCACTTGCCTATCACTTTAAATAATAGTATTATATCAGTACAGTTTATTTCCAAAAATAAACGAATTTGTCTTCATTTAGAAAGGTGTGACTTTTTTGCCTCAAGAAAAAAAATCACGAACAAACACGCCAAAGCGAAACTCAAACCACTTTGTCCAGCTCATCGCAATTTTAATCATATTTTCGGCAGCAGCCGTATATCTATATACGAATGTCGCAACTTACGGCGATATTTCGCCGCCAAGCGCACCACGAGTGGGCTTTGTAGAAAAAGCCACGCCAATCTCTTACGGATACAACAGTCATTCTGGCTTCTACGCATTCGGTCAGAACTTTTTCTATTTTTACACAAGAGACGGCATCAGCTACAGAAATCTGCAAGGCGAAGTCATTTGGGAAGACAGCTTTGACATGGAACTTCCCGAGGCAAACGGCTGTGGCAATCATGTGGCAATCGGCGAAATCAAAGGCAACCAAGTAAGAGTGTATGGTCCAAACGGACTTTTATACTCCAAAAACTTTGATAGCCCTGTCGCAAGCTTCACTGTAAACCGACTCGGAGCACTTTGTGTTGGCTTAATCAACAACACCGAATACATCACGCATGTGTTTGACGAAAAAGGCAACGCAATCCAACAGCGAAACCATGTTGATGCAAATATTTTTCCAATCACCGCCGCACTTGCCGATAATTCTGGACAGCTCGCACTGTCCTTGCTTGACATCAACGGTGTTAGACTTCAAACGAATTTGATTTTCGTTCACTTAAACCGTGTAAAATCAATGGAAATCACAGACGGTATCTGGGGCGGTCTCAAAAAAGAAAATCAAATTATCGGCTCGCTTCGTTTCACAGGGAACAATAGCTTGATGGCAATTTCCGATTTAGAGCTTTCCAATTATACGCTCACAGATGAAGACACAGTCATCGAAGGCGAAAAAGTCGAACTAAACAACGAAGTCAAAAACTTCGGCTACATGGACAACAAAGGGCTCGCCATTGTCCTGGGTCATGAACTTTCTGGCAAAACCGGCGAAACCGAAAACCTTGTTAAGTTCTACGACGCACAGCTTCACCCCACTGGCTCTTTTCAATCGCCAAAAAATCTTACCTATCTAAGCAGCAACCCACACGGTGCCATCGTGGGAAACAGCACAAGTTACTTTGCCCTAAACACAAAAGGCTCTTTGCTCTGGGAATATAATTCTGGCAAGGAATTAAAAGATTTATTTTTCCTAAACAACACGGACACAATCCTCGAGGTCGGCTTCACCGAGGCACGCATTTTAAAGCGTGAAAAGCTGAAAGATTCGCCAAGCGAAACTGAAGTACAACCCGACGCAGAGCTTGAAGCGACTCCACCCACAAGTGATCCTTCCTCCAATTTTGTCGATGAAACCTCGGTAGAATTTATCAGTCCAGATCCAACAATTGCACCAGCACAAACAGAATCGCAAACTGACATCGAAACAGAGCTTGCACCCGAACCAACACCAGAAGGATGATGAATGTTTTGGACTACATAGATATTGGAATTGTCGCCATACTTATTTTCTGCGTTTTAAATTGTTTTCAAAAAGGTTTTATCAGGTCGCTGTATGGTTTGTCTCGCCAAGTCTTAACAATTTTTCTGGCGTGGACAATGTATCCGCCTGTGAGCCGCTTTTTAAGAGAACTCGGTTTTGTATACGATAGCATTTACGCAACCGTTGCTAAATCGCTTGATTTAAGCTCAATTGTTCAAACCGAAAGCCTAAAAGCCCAAAACGATTTTATCAACGGCTTGTCACTCCCAGCACCACTTCTCGAAAAACTTGTAACCAACAACAACCCAGTGCTTTACGAACTTTTTAAAGCCTCCAAGCTTGATGAATACATTTATGCCTACATTACCAATATTTGTATCAATGTGATTGCAGTTGTTGTGTCACTGGTACTCGTTAGCATTGTTCTGCATTTTGTTTTAGGATTCTTGGATATTGTCTCCAAACTTCCTGTAATTAACGGGCTAAATAAGATCGGCGGTATTTTAATCGGCTTGATCGAAGCAGTCTTGTTTATCTGGATCGGCTCCCTAGTCATTATGTTTTTTATCGTTCAAGGTAACACAGAAATTATCGCAATGGTTCAGGATTCGGCGTTTACGAAACTGCTCTTTGATTATAATTTGTTGCTTGGCCCAATCAAAGATATTGCTCTTCCTTGAAAGTAAAAAGAAAAACACAAAAGACCTTTTACATGTCCATTCATTGGATTGTAAAAGGTCTTTTCACTTAACTTTATTTTGTCCGACTCACTGCATTCACTTGCCATTTTTTGATTGATTCTTTTTTGTTGTCTTTGAAGTCTTTAAAAACTTCTGTTCTAAGCCAGTAAAGTGATTTCTTTTTCAGATAGTTTCGCATTTCGTTCTCGGCGTCCATCATCACAACTTTAATTAAGCAGGGGCAATCTTTCGAAAATGTTTCTCCCTTTTCCAAAAGAATATTGTTTTGGCGAATCTCCGCACATTGGAACAAATACGACGAGCCTTCAATTGCTTCGACTATATCCCAAAACGTAATGTCCTCTGGTTTCTTCGAGAGTTCGTACCCACCTTTTACACCTTGCACCGAGCGGACAATGCCAGCTTTTCTAAGCCTCGTAAATATTTTGGACAAATAAGTTTCTGACAAGCCATTGAGTTCGGCCAACTCCTTGATCCCAATGGTAGAATTTGGCGGCGTGTCAATCATATAAAACAACGAATGAAAAGCATATTCCACTCCAATACTCATTTGCATACAATCACTCCCAAACAAGAACAAAATTAATTATAGATAATTAATGTCGATAATATCATTATTTTTTTCTTTCGTCAACTTGACAGAGCAAAAACTATGTGCTATTATGAATTACAGATAACTGTTGTCTATAATATATCGAAAAGAGGAATATAATATGTTTAATGAAGTATTTAAAGATGTTCTAAATCACGCTGGAGTAGTTTCTGTAACCACTTGGGCAGACAACTCCGCACACGTAGCAAACACTTGGAATGGTTACTTGCAAATCACAGAAGATAATAGAATACTGATTCCAGCGGCGTGGTTTAACAAAACTGAGGGCAATGTAAATAAAAACAACCAAGTTATTTTGACTTTGGGTAGCAACGAAGTACAAGGCAAAATGGGCATGGGCACAGGCTTTGTGATTGAAGGCACAGCAAAGTTTTTAACCGAGGGCAGTGACTTTGATATGATGAAAGAGAAGTTCTCGTTTTTGACAAGAGTGTTTGAGGTAACGCCAACTGCTGTAAAGCAAACGCTGTAATAATTTTAAAATATTATTTTTTTATTGACAACATATCCCATATGTGTTAGAATCACCTTCGTTACATCATGCGGATATGGCGGAACTGGCAGACGCGCGGGTCTTAGAAACCCGTGGGCAACCCCCGTGCAGGTTCGATTCCTGTTATCCGCAGTAAAGAACCCCCAACAAGTTAAACTTGTTGGGGGTTCTTTACTTTATTTCCTATAGTCCTTGCAAACGCATTGCTCACCGATTATAATGTTAGCATACATTTTTATCTTAAAACGTTTAATTTTTGCTCTTGCTAACCTCTCCGGATTTTAGTTTGTTAATCGCATCTTCTAAAGAGGCCTTAACAGAATCCGAGACTGGCACAGCCGAGCCATCAAAGTCCACCTCGATTGTACCATTTTCAAAACCGTAATACGATACTTGCGGTTTAAAACCGTTCTTTTTAACATCCTGTATTGCGGATTCAAGCATGACGTCTGAGTGTTTTACAATACTTGCAACCACACAGTTTGGTGCAATTCCGTTTTGGTTTACATCAATACCAATTACAAGTTTATTTACCTCTGCCGCTGCATTAACAACGCCCGCTGCCACGCTAAAAAGAATATCCGCCCCTTGCGAGTATTGTGAGAGTGCAATGTTTTTTCCAATTTCAACATCGGTCCACGAATTTGTATAATTATGAATGACATTTATATCTGATCTCACAGACTTTGCTCCACTTAAGTAGCCGTTTAAAAAATCTTCTTGTGTGGCAACTTGCTTGCCAAGGACAATGCCAATCGTGTTTGTTTCGCTAATCCCAGCTGCAAGAACACCAGCGGAATAACCCGCTTGCCAGTTGTCAACCATCAGGGATAGAACATTTGGGGCTTCAAGATCACTTTCGACAAGCACATATTTTTGTTCGGGATAGTTCTCTGTGTTATCCAAATTGCTCATAACCGAAATGATGTAGTCATAGTCCCCAACAACTTCTTTATGTTTTTCCATAAGCATCTCGTTTTCAAAATAAACAACTTCGGTATGGATACCCTGTACAGAGTTTGTTCTTTTTGCACCTTGAGAAAGTAACGTCATAAATGTGTTTGTACCGTCGTCAAGCCCTTTTCCACAAAGAAGACCGAAGGTTATTTCTTTTTCTTGACAAGCCGTTAAACCGAAAGATATAATTACACTTGCCAAAGTGATGCTTATTACTTTAGACATTCGACTGAAAAACTTAAACATATTCACTCTCCACTCAAAGTATCATAACAATTTTATGGCAGTTAACAGATTTGAAAATCTTTCAGCGTATTCTAACATACAGTAACTTTGAACGCAAGTCTTTATTCACAGCAATTTATAAGGAGTTAAAAGATGCAGATTAAATTTAAAAAAAGGCGGCCTTCTGTTAACCAACAACATATTCTCAACCTTCTTGTAAGTTGTGTCGTTGTTGTTTTGTTTTTAGGGATTATCGTTTTAACATATAAAAATTTTAATTCTTTTAGTAAAGAAACCACCCTAACCTATGCAGTTGAGAACCCTAGAATTTTTTCAAATCGCATTGAATCCATTTTTCTAAAAATGGAAAATGCGGCTATTATAATAGAAGATACTGTTTACGGAATGTTAACAGCTGACATAGATAATAAAAGTGTAGTAAATGCAGTCCAAAAGAAAGTACTAAGGGACAATAGTTTTATCGTAAGCATTCGCCTTGTGATAGACAACAAAGAAAACAAATTTGCTCAAATTGCTGCAAAAACCAACACAGGGTTAATCTTTGAAAACTGTGACGAATTTATGTCGTCGGATTTTTTTATAAACGATTGGAAATCCAGAAGTGTTCAGTTAACGGAAGCTCGTGATTATGAACATGGCAATTCCATTTACTCTTATATACGACCCATTTGGGATCAGGACTATAAACAGGTTGGCATGGTTTACATTGATGTTGCAGAAGAATATATCATGAATACCAATTTAAAAATTAGACCTTTGGATAGCGAAACTTGCATTGTTGATTCATCCGGTCATCTTGTTACCAAAACAAGTGATACGATTAAAAATTTGAATTTAACAAGTTTGCTCGAAGATACATTAAAGTTTGGATACACTCGCTCTGATATGATCGAAAGTGCCGATTTTGGAAAGACGTATTTTGTTGTGAGCTACCCAATAAACACGCTAGACAGCAAATTTTGGAGCTATATCGTGATAAAAGATACATCGGTGCTGTTTAAAAAACTGTACGAAACAAACCAAATTATTTTGCAAAGCATTGCGTTTTTATTTGTATTTTTGATTTCTTATGGTATTTACTTAAGATGGAGTACGGCAAAATATTATATCGACCCACTTACCCAAGTAAAAAACAGATACTATATGGAGCAGTTTCTGCCTCGCATTGTGCGTCATAACATTAGGCGAAAAATTCCTTTTGCTGTAGTCATGGCAGACATTGACCACTTTAAAACCATAAACGATACCCACGGCCATCAAGTCGGTGATGTGGTTCTTGCACATATTGCTAATACTTTTCAAAGCAGCCTTAGAAAAAAAGATATTTGCTTGCGTTATGGCGGAGAAGAATTTCTTATTTTTCTATTTAACATTGACAGCCAAGATGCGTTTGCTATTACAGAAAGAATACGCACCCAAGTTGAGAACTCCCCCTGCCCTGTTGCCGGTTTCAGTGTAAAAATTACTGCAAGCTTTGGAGTGGCTGTTCCCGATTACGACACTGTTTATGTTGGCTATGAGCATTTGGTTTCTTTGGCAGATGCCAACTTGTATAAGGCCAAAGATTGTGGTCGCAACCGCACAATTTTGTAAAAATATTTCATTTGAGAGGTGTGAAAAGTATGAAGCCTTTAGATCAGAACGCTTTGTTTAAGAATTCTTTACAGCAGAACCTCTTACTATTTAAACCAAAACAAGAGACTGCTAAATTTAGCAAAAAAGAAACGGAAAAGCCTAAAGACAATCATGATGACGAACGCTTTACGAGAATTTCTTCCAGTGACAGTATTTCCATTTTAAGGCGAACGATTTCACAACTCTACAACAAAATCGGCGAGATTCAAGGTGGAAACGACTCTCTAGAAATCAAGCAATTAAAAGCCAAACGGATACAAATGATTGTTGAGGATGTTGAAAAGTTAATTGCCGAAAAGCAACGAGAAGAGTTTGAGAGACAACACAAAACACATGACCCCAAAAAAGAAAGTAGCATTGTGATTAGCAACAGTTTACTAAAAAAAGATAATGATGATATAGATGTTGCCGTTGATTTTGATTTCTTAAACCTAAACAGTGTGCGGGTAACAGGAAATATTCCAGATCTTAAAGTGACACCCACTGAAAAAATTGATATTGATTTGTAGATTTTATAAGGCGAATACCCATGGGGTGTTTGCCTTTTATTGTTTTTATCAAAGCTTAACGAAATCTTAACACGAAGATATACTTTCTAAACACGCTTTTAATACGAAACTGGTTATAATATTTACAAGAGGTGAATGACTATGAGCTTTTTCGTTCTACAAGATTTATTTTTTATTGGATTATTAATTTTATTATCCATTCCGCTTGGCAGTTATATTTACAAAGTGATGACCATGCAAAAAGTTTTTTTATCACCCATACTTTTGCCTGTAGAAAATGCGATTTACAAAATTATGGGTATATCCCCCCAAGAGGAAATGAACGCAAAAAAATATGCAACCGCAGTTCTTGCGTTTAGCGGCGTGGGGCTTGTCTTTCTTTTGGTTCTTCAAATGTTGCAAGGCGTTCTTCCGCTGAACCCACAGGGATTTCATGCACCAAAACTCGATTTAGCTTTTAATACAGCCGCAAGTTTTATTTCAAACACAAACTGGCAGGCGTATTCTGGTGAAACAAGCCTAAGCTACCTCACGCAAACTTTTGGCTTAACAGTTCAAAACTTTGTTTCTGCTGCAACAGGAATCGCCGTTTTGTTTGTGCTCATCCGTGGTTTTGTTCAAAAACAAAAAACCACACTCGGCAACTTTTGGACAGACCTTACAAAAATTATTCTCTATATACTGTTGCCACTATCTCTTGCGGTTTCGTTCCTGATTATTTCGCAAGGTGTTGTACAGACGATTGCACCTTATCAGGAAGTCACCACACTGCAAGAAGGCTTGACACAAACCATACCTGTGGGGCCTGCCGCAAGCCAAATTGCAATTAAACAACTCGGAACAAACGGCGGCGGTTTTTTTGGAGCAAACTCTGCGTTTCCGCTTGAAAATCCAACGCAGTTTTCAAATTTCATTCAGATGTTGAGCATTTTACTTATACCCGCATCACTCTGTATCGCCTTTGGAAAAGCGGTGATGAACACCAAACAAGGCAGTGCCATATATGCCGCCATGCTGATCCTGTTTGTCATTTCACTCTCCGCCATCACGCTAAGTGAGCAATCGCTCGCCCCTAATTTTTTGGGCGTAACCCAAAGCGGAAACATGGAAGGCAAGGAAGTTATTCACGGCGTGGGAGCCTCGGCTTTATGGGGAGCCTCGACCACCGCCGCTTCAAATGGCTCGGTCAACTCCATGCTTGACAGCTTTACACCGCTCGGCGGACTGGTTCTCATTTTTTTAATGCAACTGGGAGAAATTGTGTTTGGCGGAGTTGGCAGCGGACTTTATGGAATGCTATCGTTCGTGATTTTAACCGTGTTTATCGCAGGTTTAATGGTCGGACGGACACCAGAATACTTGGGCAAGAAAATCGAACCGTTTGATATTAAGATGGTTTGCATCATCATTCTTACGCCCCAACTTTTAACTCTCATGGGTACAGCCGCCGCAACCATTTTGCCAAGTGCATCGACATGGCTTACAAACAGCGGAGCACATGGATTTTCTGAAATCCTCTATGGATTTTCGTCTATGGCGAACAACAACGGAAGTTCCTTTGCTGGATTTGATGCCAATTCTCTTTTCACAAATGTAAAAGGCGGTTTCATCATGCTGATTGTGCGTTTTGTTCCGATGGTTGCAACCATTTATTTGGCTGGAAACCTTGCCAGTAAAAAGAGTGTTGCCCAAGGCGACGGAACTCTCTCCACAAACAACGCAACCTTTGTTGGGCTTTTAATTGGCGTAATCCTAATCATGGGAGCACTAAGCTTTTTGCCCGCACTTGCACTAGGACCTATTGCTGACTTTGTTACGAATCGTTAAGGAGTGATATTCATTATGAAAAATTCAAGTAACAGTCATATAGCAGATGCCATTATCGAATCCTTTAAAAAACTTTCGCCCAAGGTGCAAGCCAAAAACCCAGTGATGTTGGTGGTGTATGTCGGGGCAATTCTGACAACGCTACTTTATTTACTCGCACTCACAGGGGTTTCAAACGAAAGTGCTGGCTACACGCTCGCCCTTGCGATTATACTTTGGTTTACCGTGTTGTTTGCAAACTTTGCCGAATCCATCGCTGAAAGCCGTGGGCGTGCCCAAGCCGACACATTGCGGAGTGCAAGGAAAGACGTGAAAACCAAAAAACTAAAATCTCAAGCAAATATCGAAGACTATACCGAAGTATTTTCAAACTCGTTAAAAAAGGGCGATATCGTTTATGTTAAATCGGGCGAACAAATCCCGATGGACGGAGAAGTCATAGACGGTGCGGCTTCTGTAGACGAGAGTGCTATCACAGGAGAATCCGCCCCTGTAATCCGTGAGTCTGGTGGCGACAGAAGCGCTGTAACTGGCGGAACTTTTTTAATCTCCGACTGGCTCATTATAAAAATCACCGCCGAAGCCGGAGACAGTTTCCTTGATAAAATGATTGCTATGGTTGAGGGTGCTTCCAGAAAAAAGACACCAAATGAAATTGCATTACAAACTTTGCTGATCACGCTTACAATTATTTTCATCGTGGTCACCGTTACGTTACTTCCTTTTACAGCATTTGTGAGCAACCAAGCTTCAAGCGGTGCGGCGATTCCCATAACCTATGTCATTGCCCTACTCGTTTGCCTTGCACCCACAACCATCGGTGCGTTGCTTTCTTCCATCGGCATCGCTGGCATGAGCAGGCTCAACCAAGCAAACGTGCTTGCTATGAGCGGACGCGCCATTGAAGCCGCTGGTGATGTGGACGTACTGTTGCTTGACAAAACAGGGACGATTACACTAGGAAACAGACAAGCGAGTGAATTTGTACCAGTGAAAGGCGTAACCGAAGCAGAACTTGCAGACGCCGCACAACTTTCTTCCATTGCCGATGAAACAGCGGAAGGTCGAAGCATTGCGGTGCTAGCCAAAGAAAAATTTGGTATTCGTGGTCGGGATATGGAAATATTAAATCCAAGCTTTATTGAATTTTCCGCCAAAACAAGAATGAGTGGCATTGACTACCAAGGCAATGAAATTCGCAAAGGTGCTTCTGAAACCATCAAGAATTATGTGCAACAAAAGGGCGGCGACTACCCAGATGAGTGTGACCAAATTGTAAACCGCATAGCAAACCTCGGCGGTACACCACTTGTTGTTGCAAGAAACGATCAAGTGCTCGGCGTCATTTATTTAAAAGACATTGTAAAAAACGGTGTGCGTGAACGTTTCGACGACCTTAGAAAAATGGGTATAAAAACCATCATGATTACTGGCGATAATCCAATGACTGCCGCCGCCATTGCTGCAGAAGCAGGCGTTGACGATTTCCTCGCAGAAGCCACACCCGAAGCAAAGCTTTCCTTAATCCGTGAATACCAAAACAGTGGACACCTCGTTGCCATGACAGGTGACGGAACAAACGATGCACCCGCACTCGCCCAAGCCGACGTGGCTGTTGCGATGAACTCGGGAACGCAAGCTGCCAAAGAAGCGGGCAACATGGTAGACTTAGATTCAAACCCCACCAAGCTCATTGACATTGTGAGAATCGGCAAGCAACTGCTTATGACAAGAGGAGCTCTCACAACTTTTAGCGTGGCAAACGACGTGGCCAAGTATTTTGCGATTATCCCTGTTTTGTTTGTGGGTATTTTTCCACAGCTCGGCGTCCTCAATGTGATGGGGCTTGCCAATGCACAAACTGCTATTCTTTCCGCCATTATTTATAACGCATTGATTATCATTGCACTCATTCCGCTTGCATTAAAGGGCGTGAAATACCGTGAGCTTCCCGCTTCAAAATTGTTAAGCCGAAACCTTGGCATTTACGGTTTGGGCGGTCTCCTATCTCCGTTTATTGCAATCAAATGTATTGATGTCATTTTGAACTTGGTCATAAATTTTTGAAAGGGGAAATTCACATGCGTAATTTTTTGAAGCAACTCCGCCCCGCTTTTATGTGTTTGCTTGTGATGACACTGGTTTGTGGCGTGATTTATACAGGAGCCGTTACTGCTGTCGCACAGCTCGTTTTTCCAAAACAGGCGAACGGCTGCATCCTATCAGTTACTTTAAAAGACGGAACAAAAAAAGAATACGGCTCAAAGCTTATTGCACAGGCGTTTACAAAACCAGAATATTTAATCGGGCGACCCATGATGGTTACCAATCTTTCGCCTGTGTCTGGTGAGCAAAAAAAATTAGTCGAAGAACGCATCGAGTGGTGGCATTCTTTTGACACGGAGAACGCGGCGGATATTCCTATGGATCTCGTAACTGCACCAGCCAGTGGCGTTGACCCAAACATTAGTCCCGAAGCTGCTTACTACCAATCACACCGCATTGCCAAAGCAAGAAACATGAGCGAAGATGAAGTGAACAATATTATCGAAAAGCACACGACTGGCAGATTTCTTGGATTTATTGGGGAACCATCTGTAAATGTCTTGCTTGTGAACCTAGAACTTGATAAACTTATATAAAATCCCTAAAAATCAAGGAGGTGAGCGTTTGAGCAATCCCAATGAAACTGATGACCGACCCAATCCAGAAATGGTTTTAAAAAGCATTGAGGACGAAAAAATCAAAGAATCTGGCAAGCTAAAAATATTTTTTGGTTATGCGGCAGGCGTTGGCAAAACCTACGCCATGCTTGACGATGCACAAGAACAGCAAAAATCGGGCGTTGATGTGGTCGTGGGATATGTGGAGCCGCACACCCGCCCAGAAACACTTGGACTGCTTGAGGGTCTTGCCATTTTACCTCCAAAAATTATCAGTTACAGAAATATCGAGCTCAAAGAGTTTGACCTCGATGCGGCACTGGAACGCAAACCACAGCTGATTCTCGTGGATGAACTCGCCCACTCAAACAGTTCTGGGGTGCGAAATAAAAAGCGGTTTCAAGACATCGAAGAACTGTTAAACGAGGGCATTGACGTATACACCACCGTCAACGTGCAACACCTCGAAAGCCTAAACAATGTTGTCTCTGATATAACAAAAGTCACCGTGCATGAAACTGTACCCGATTATATTTTTGATCGTGCCGAGATGATTCGAATTATTGACATCGAGCCTGACGAACTGCTCAAGAGATTTAAAGAAGGCAAAATCTATCGCCCCGAACGTGCCAAAACAGCCATGAACAACTTCTTTGCTATGGAGAACCTGCGGATTTTGCGTGAGATCGCCATGCGTAAAGTGGCGGATCGAATCAGTCACGACAACCAAAACGTTAGAAGCTTGTCAGAAAAAATGGCAAACTCCAAACTTCTGGTTTGTATCGGGCCGTCCCCCTCTTCCGCCAAGTGCATACGCTGGGCAGCAAGAATGGCCGACGCATTTTTTGTTCCGTGGGCGGCAGTCCACGTGGAAACGAGCGAGCTTGAATTTTTAACAGAGGAACAGAAAAAAAGCAAGAACTCAAATATAGAACTTGCCGAAAAACTTGGTGCAGAAATTGTAACTTTAAGTGGGCTGGACATTGTGAGTGTCATCGCTGAATATGCAAGGCTTTCTGGTATCACAAATATCGTAATCGGAAAAAGCCGCAAAAAGTCTTTCTTTAAAAAGGATTTTGAAGATAAACTCATTTCGCTTTTGCCAAATGTTGAAGTCCATATTATTCCAGATAATCACCAAAAAAGCCACGATAGATTTCGAAAATTTTCAGATAAGAACTTGCATTTTTCATGGATTGATTTTTTTAAAACGGCACTTACTTTGACATTGGCAACCATCGTGTCTTATTTCTTCGATATATTGGGCATCGGTGATCAAAGCGTCATCATGATTTATATTTTATCCGTGCTGATTGTTTCACGAGTCACCGATGGATACATTTATGGAATCTTGGCTTCTGCCATCAGTGTACTTGCGTTTAACTTCTTTTTCACCATGCCGTACTATACTTTTCACGCTATACACCCTGATTACCCGATTACCTTTTTGATTATGCTCTTGGTTTCGTTTTTCACAAGCACCCTCACGGTGCGTTTTAAAACACAAGCGAAGCTTGCCGTGGAACGAGAACACCGCACAGAAATTCTGTTTGAAATCAATAAAAAACTGCTAGCAACAAGAGGCATCGAAAACATCATCACGCTTACAAACGAGTACATCATCAAGCTTTTTAATCGCTCCGTCATTTTTTACACAAAAACGCAAGACGAGAGCAAATCTTATTTTCTGCAAGCTCTTGAAGAAGATGCAAGCTTTTTGCAAAAAGAAGATGAACGTGCCGTGGCACATTGGGCTTTTGTCAATCGAAAGCAAGCGGGGGCTGGGACAGATACATTAATGGGTGCTGGTGCATTTTATATGCCTGTAATCTCTGGTGGGCGTGTCCTTGGTGTGCTTGGCATTTCTTGCAAAAGGGGAAAGCTCACGCAAAACGGATTGTTCTTTTTGCAGATGATTGTGTCACAAATTGCTATGGCACTCGAGCGTCAAGCACTTTCGGACGAACAACGCACCATTCTTGTGCAAGCCGAAAAAGAACGAACCCGCAGCAATTTACTTCGAGCAATCTCTCACGATTTACGCACGCCGCTTACAGGAATCCACGGTGCAAGTTCCGCCATTTTGGAAAACAGCGACTCCCTTGATGACGAATCCAAGAACAAACTGATCGCTAATATAAAAGACGACTCTGGTTGGCTAATTCGAATGGTTGAAAATATTTTGTCGGTCACAAGAATCAGTGATGGTAATGCAAACGTGATAAAAACGCCCGAGGCGGTGGAAGAAATCGTTGCCGAATCCGTAAGCCGTATCCGCAAGAGGTTTTCTGGCAGAAAAATAGCCGTGACTGTGCCGAATAAACTGCTTATGGTGCCGATGGACGGCATCTTAATCGAACAGGTGATTATCAACATCATCGAAAACGCAATTAAACACACGCCAAAGGACGAACCAATCGAAGTAAATGTTAAAAAAGATGGGAACTTTGCAATATTTGAGATTATTGACAGCGGCGATGGCATACGAGAAGAGGACTTACCCTATTTGTTTGACGGTTATTTAAGAGATGGAAACAAAAGTTCCGATTCATCGAGAGGAATCGGGATTGGACTTTCCATTTGCAAATCAATCATTGATGCACATGGCGGAACCATTCACGCCGCAAACAAAAAAACAGGCGGTGCAATATTTAGATTCACATTACCGCTTACGGAGGGTGAGCCAAATGAATAATTATCCTTTAATATTAATCGTTGAGGACGAAGAAGCAATCAGCAATTTTATTTCCACCATGCTCATTACAAACGATTACCGTGTTCTTAAAACCAAGCATGGAAAAGAAGCACTTTCGCTGGCGATTTCTCATGTGCCAGACCTCGTGCTTCTTGACTTGGGTTTGCCCGATATGGATGGAACCGAAGTTCTCAAAAGCCTACGAGAATGGTCAAGGATTCCCATTATTGTTGTTTCTGCAAGAGGCCACGAGCGTGAGAAAGTGGAAGCCCTAGACTTTGGTGCTGATGATTATGTAACAAAACCATTTGGCACGCAAGAACTACTCGCCAGAATTCGCACCGCCCTAAGACATAGCAATCGCATTGCAAACGAAAAATCTGAGGGGCAAAATTTTTCCGTGGGCAGTCTCACGATTGATTATGAAAAACGTGTCATTACACTTTTGGATAAAGAAATCCACTTAACACCGATTGAATATAAAATACTGGTTCTGCTCTCAAGCCATGCCGGCAAGGTTCTGACGCATGACTTTATTATGAAGCAAATCTGGGGGCCGTACACAAACGAGAACCAAACCTTGCGAGTGAACATGGCAAACATTCGAAGAAAGCTTGAAGCAAACCCGGCGGAGCCAGAATACATTTTAACAGAAGTTGGGGTTGGGTATCGAATGGTAGAAGAAATGTAAAAGAAACGTGCAATTAAAATGGGGAACAGAAAGCTTTGTATCGGCTTCTGTTCCCCATTGTTTTATATTCCTGCTTGGTTAAACCGTCGATTCACTGGACGTCTTCTCCAATAAATTTCTGATAGAACCAGCAGTTCAACGACAGTTCTAAACATTCTATACATCGTCCAAGGTTGCCTGTATGATTCCGCACCAATTTGGCTCGCTTCCGCCACATTTGCAAACACCAAATCTGCCACTTTATCCACAATCTGTGCCATGCTTTCCTTGTCAAGAAATTCATCATAGATAGGGCTTCCGTTGTATTCGTACTCGTCTAACACCTGTTCTACAAATGGCTGAATCTGCTTTGCAATTTCTGAATACAATTGCCTGATGAACTCGACTTCATTTTCGTTGTATCCGTCGTTTAACGGTTGCGGCAGCATCCCCTCAATTGGATTTTGTGGGTTTTGCGGATTATCAAAATCATCTGGTTCACCAAAGAACATATCCGATCCCGGTTGTTGGGGTTGCATTGGCTGCATCGGCTGTTGCGGTTGCATTGGTTGCATCGGTTGTTGCGGCCTTTGAATCGGTTGCATTGGCTGTTGTCCTTGCTGTGGTCTTTGTGGCATTTGTGGAAGTTGTGCTTCTTGTGCTTCAAGCGGAAGAAAATTTTTATTGTATGGCCAGCCTCGCCCAACTTCATGCATACTTTGGACATTGTATCCAACTCTTCTGGTTTTTCTGTAGGCGAGAAAATCCATAACCAAGTCTTCAATCTCAGTAATTGCATCGTTATGGTAATACATATATTTGACCCCCTGCAATCTTCTATATGTATCAATATATGAAAACAAACGCAAAAAGGAACTTGTCAACGAGTCGTCTTTTTTATAAGCTCTGCAATCTTATTCCGAATTTCCAAACAAGTTTCATAATTAAAATTGTATTGCAAAGCATTGTCAAAACACGCAAGTGCTTCTTCATATCTTTTGGTTTTTATATAACATTTTCCAAGTTCAAAATTTGGAATATAAAAGTAAAACCGCTTGTCAATCGACCCAGCGATCTCTGGTTCTTTGCAGTTCACAGCGGCTTCAAACCACTTTATTGCTTCGTCGAGTTCCCCCAGCGTATCTCTATAGAAAAAACCTGCTTGGCAATAAATTTCTGCACGAGGTTCACAAAACTCCATATAATTTTCAAGTGCAAGCAAAGCATTTTTATCATCGCCCAAGGCTACATAACAGCTATGCAGCGAGATGCTTGCCGATACTGAAGCCGGTGTTTTAAATCCATCGGCACAGAAAAAATCAGCAAAGACCCCCACAGCTTCTTCATACCTTTGTTTGTAAACCAAACCTTCCGCATAGTAGTTGAGCACACTCAAGTCTCTTGCTCCGCTTACATACTGCGTTTCAATCATATCAAAGTACGGATATTCGTTTGCATCGTTTACTCCTGTGTGCGTAACCGTTGCATCACAATAGCAAAACATTCCGTCCACCCTAATAAACTCATGGATTGGGGACTCCCATTTAAAATCACAACTTCTTTTCACGATTCGCTCACGAGTGGATGCGTCTAGTAACTCCCCCATTTCTGTAAAAGAACAGTGATACGGCATAAGCACATAATTTACGGTACTTGGCATTTGGTTTTTTAAATTAAGGAGACGTTCCTGATCCAGTGGCAAAATAATATCGTCTGCATCAAGCCACATGATATATTCTTTTGTCGCTTTCGAAAAAGAAAAGTTTCGTGCCGCTGCAAAATCATTTATCCAAACAAAATCATACAGCGTTGCACCGTACTCCATTGCAATTTCCTTCGTTCTATCTGTAGAACCAGTGTCCACAATGATGATCTCGTCAAAAATCCCCTTTACGGACGCAAGGCACTTTCCCAAATAGTTTTCTTCATTTTTTACGATCATGCACAAACTCAACTCAAACATAAGGCACCTCTTTTTTGTACATTAAAACCTCGATCTTCTCATCTGAAAGTATTCTCCACCACATTTGGCAATACGGAATATAAGTTCTTGCCTACTTTATTTTGAAAATAGTCCTTTAAATCAAAAATGGCTTTCCACTTTGCAAGTGTAGAATCTTTAAATCCATGTCTCATTACCACATCGACTAATCTTTTTTCAATTACGCAGCAACCGCTTGCAGCAACCATAGCATCACAAAGTTGAATAAGCTTATCATAATCATCGTATTCACAATCGTCTAAATACCGCTTAAGATTTTCGTAATCTTTCATTTCGCAATCATGCTTTCCACTATAACTGTCTAAGCTTTTAACTTGGAAAGAGTGCGTATAGCAAATTCTCGCACAATCACTATAACCCAGTTGCATCATGTAGTTGTACCCTTCCGTTACATGTTGCATTTCTCCCTTGGTGAAGCTTCTCCCGATGTCATGAAACAAACCCAAGATATATGCTCGTTCAGGCTGCAACTCCACTATATTTTCAGCAATTACTTTTGCAGCATTCGCCACCTGAACAGAATGGTTGACCCAACCCAAGTCGTTATAATTTTTTCTGGATTCAAAAATTTTTTCTGCCTGTTCTAGCATTGGTATTTTTTGCATTTATGTACCTCCTAAATATGTGGTACGGTTCACCACACTCAAGTTTCCAAACAGGTTCTTATCATCTCCATAAACATATCAAAGTCGATAGGTTTTGCTATATGGGCATTCATGCCGGATTCCAGTGCACGAGAAACGTCCTCGCTATACGCATTGGCAGTCATTGCAATAATGGGAATCTCTTTTGCATCCACTCGACTAAAAGCCCTTATTTCCTTGGCGGCACTGTAGCCGTCAAGAACAGGCATTTGCACGTCCATAAGAATCAAATCAAAGTACCCTTCTACCGCATCCGTAAACAGTTCAACTGCTACACGCCCGTTTTCGGCATCCAGTATTTCAAACCCAAAATCCTCTAGCATTAAATGCACAATTTCCCTGTTCATCTCCACATCTTCAACCAAAAGAATGCGTTTCCCCGATAAAGTTTCGACGTAGGCATCTGCTGTTGTGGATTCCGTTTTTCTTTCACATTTTTCAAACACAAGGTGGAAACTGAATTTAGAACCAATGCCAAGCTCACTTTCTACCTCGATGCCTGTGCCACCCATGGAAGCCACTAGATTTTTGCTTATGGCAAGCCCCAAACCAGTACCGCCAAACCGTGCGGAGATGCTGCTGTCTGTTTGTTCAAAAGCGTGAAACAGACGATCTACTTGTTCCTTCGACATGCCAATGCCATTGTCGGCAACACTAAAGTTAATAGAAATAGATGTTTCCGTTTCGCTTGTTACATCAATCATGAAGCGTATTTCACTGCCAGCCTGTGAAAATTTTATGGCATTACCAATTAGGTTTACGATAATCTGGTTTAGACGAAGCTTGTCGCCCATAACATCACAGTTTTTCGCAGTATCAATGTTACTGTGCAGTGTGATGCTTTTGTTTTCGAGAAGCTGATCAATAATTGCGGAAACATCATGAAACGCCTCATACAAGTTAAACGGTGCATGGGAAAGAACAAGATTGCCAGATTCTATTTTTGACATGTCCAATATATCATTTAAAACACCCAGCAGATGCTTTGACGAGGAAGATATTTTACCAAGGCAT
>JAVBKL010000252.1:0-2663 GCA_031554055.1 Eubacteriales bacterium
GACCCATCATACGCTGAGAGTTTTGGCGGTGATTTTACAGATTTAGCCTATGAAAGCAGTTCGGTTGATGTTGTTTATTACAATCAGCTAGACAAACGTTGGTCGGGCAAGCCATACGGAACAACTACGGTGGGTTCAGGCGGTTGTGGCCCAACTTCTCTTGCGATGGTGGTTTCAACATTTTCTAGTCAAAAGATAGACCCGCCAACAATGGCAAGTTGGGCAGCTAGGAATGGCTATCAATGCCCCGGAAGTGGAAGTTATCACAGCTTGATACCAGAAGGTGCGAGAGCATTTGGGTTAAATGTTGAGGGTTGCAAAGCCAATGAGCCACAAAAGCTGATTGATGCACTTACTCATGGAAAGTTAGTAATAGGAATCTTTGGCAAAGGTACGTTCACAACAAGCGGTCATTTTATGGTGCTTAGAGGGGTTACCGCTGACGGAAAGATTTTAATTGCCGACCCTGCATCGGTTAAAAAAACTGAAAAGGCTTGGGATTTAGATATATTTTTGAGAGAAGCTAGGAAAGGAGCGGCATCGGGTGGCCCATTTTGGATACTATCGAATACTAATTCTTAGAAGTAGAAAGCAGTTTAGAACTAGAAAACTAAGAAAGCAAGGGGTGAAAGTGTGAAGAAGTCACCGAAAACTGTAATTCAGCTATTTGTCTACTCAATAGTTTTAGTTTTGACGATTATATGGGCTGTTAAACGTGGCGGATTTTATATTCCTTATGAAGCTCCAAGACCTGATATTCCAGTATATTCGGTTGAGCAAAATGAGGATATTCCTGCTTATGTTTTGCCTGAAGATGGAATTTATATTGAAAAATGAATAACTTGTAAATTAGATATTATCGCCTTATAATATTGTTGATGAACATAACCTGCACACAAAAGCGAGGCGATAATATCAAAATTGAGCGTTTAATATCAATAATAACAATACTTCTGCAAAACGAAAAAGTCACCGCGCCATATCTTGCTGAAAAGTTTGAAGTATCTCGCAGAACAATAAATAGGGATATTGAAGATATGTGCAAAGCAGGTATTCCGATAGTGACAACACAAGGTTTTGATGGCGGTATTTCTATAGCAGATGGCTACAAAATAAACAAAACTTTGTTTACAGTTGAGGAATTAAAAGCAATTTTTACAGGGCTTAAAACCATTGATAGCGTATCGGATATATCGTATACAAATCAAGTGATAACTAAGCTGTCTGAAAATGATAATGCAATAATTTCAACTACATCACCAATTGTAATCGACCTTGCATCTCACTACAGAACGAGTTTAGCGGAAAAAATTAAAATACTCAAATCCGCAATTTATGAAAACAGGTGTGTTTCATTTGTTTATTATTACAATAAAGGTGAAGTAAAACGCACAGTTGAGCCATATTTGCTTGTGTTTAAATGGTCGTCATGGTACTTGCTTTGCTACTGTTTAGATAAATGCGATTTTAGATTTTTCAAATTAAATAGATTGTGGGAGCTTGATTGCCTTTCGCAAACCTTTCTACCAAAAGAAATATCAGAGGATATACTGAAAAACGATAGCTTTTTTACAGAGGAAATTCAGTTAATCGCAAAATTTGATGTTAGCATGAAATATCGGTTAATTGAAGAATATGGCATAGACAGTTTTGAAGTTGATGAAAGCGAAAAACTGCTGTTTAAATCAGGCTTTACAAGCAAGGAGCATTTAATGAGTTGGGTTCTTAGTTTCGGAAAATGTGTGGAAGTTTTAGAGCCGAAAGAATTGCGCTTAAAATTAAGAGAACACGCTCTCGAAATTTTAGAAAAATATAAAGAAACATGACACACTGTTGTCGTGTTACTTGTGTTATTATGCTTGAAAAGGGGGTTTTTAAGTGATAGAATCGAGATGCGGAGTTTTGTGTAGTGAGTGTGATTATCGTGAGAAAATGAACTGCAAAGGTTGCGTGAATATAGCTAATCCATTTTGGGGTGAAGCCTGTCCTGTTAAAAATTGTTGCGAGCAAAAAGGACATGAGCATTGCGGAGAATGTAATGAGTTTCCATGCGATTTGCTCAACCAATTTGCTTATGATAAAGAGCAAGGCGATAATGGAAAGCGAATTGAGCAATGTAAAAAATGGTGTAAAAATTAGACTATACATATTTTTAAATATTTAAAAATGGAGAGATTTTATAATGGGCAATAGTATCATTGAAGAAAAAGGCGAGTTACTGGCACACTTTGAAAATGGAGTGAATATTGTTTTATCAACATCGGATGAGGATTTAGTAACCTCTCGAACCGTTACTGTTATTTCTTTTGGGGATTCGCTTTACTTAACATCAATTAAGCGACCTAACGCAATGAAAATAGCTCAAATTGAGAAAAATGCGAATGTTGCACTTTGCGCTAATACAATGCAAATAACAGGAACTGCAAGCATTATAGGTCTTGTTTCAGATGTGGAAAATAATGAGATTACGGTGAGATACAAAGAAAAATTGGCAGACTCATATGAGCGATTTGCAAAAGTTCCAAGTTCTGTGTTTATCAAAATAGATTTGACATCATATAAAAATTGGAAAATGGTTGAAGGCAAAATAGAAATCACAGATATTGACTTTGTTAAACAAACGGTTACTAAAAATATAATATAGATATGACATACAGGACACT
>JAVBKL010000240.1:0-5867 GCA_031554055.1 Eubacteriales bacterium
GTTCAACACCTGATGGCATTAACATTTTTAAATCAACCGTGTCTCCCACAATCATTTTTGTAAAATCATACATCGCATAAAAGCTTGTGTAGACTGTTAATTTATTTGAAGTGTTACTCTCTTCTTTTTTATTACCACTACCACAACCTGTTAACATTAAAACCATAACCATAGCTAAAAATTTCACTTTCATTTGGGCACCTCTTAGTCATTTTATCCAATTATCATATGGTGTGATGATACCACAGAAAAAGAATTTTTTCAAATATAAAAAAAGACTTGAAAAAAACCGACAATACGTTTATAATAGCCGCAAGTCTACATAGCTCACAGAATATAATTTGGAGGTTTGATCACAAATGTTAGGTAATTTAAAACTTAAACAAAAACTTCTCTTGATCGCCGGAGTACCACTGCTTGCCCTATTGTTTATCTCTATTTTAGGAATGGTTCAACTTTCTAAAATAGACAAGGAATATTCAATCCTTCTCGATCACGCCGAGCACAGAAAAACACACATGTTGGCGAGTCAAACACTTTCCTCCGAAATTCGTTCATCACTATCCTCTGATCTATACCGTGTTTCAATTGGTGACACAAGCCTTGCTTCTGAACATGCACAACAAGTGCAAGATAAAGTTGCAAAGCTTTTTGATCATTTTAAGCAATACAAAGAATCTGTAAATACTGATCCTACTCTTGATGCACAAGGGATTACAATGCGTTTGAATAAAATTGACACGCTTACCAGCCTTTATTCCCAGATGAACAGTACTGTATTTAGCGTTTTTGCTACTGCTGCAAAAGCTGGCGACTTACAAAACATGCAAAAAGCCGTTGGAGCAAGTGCAAAATTCACAGCAGAGTCAGAACCATTGTTGAACGACTTAACCATTGCTGCCTCTGATTTGCTTGATAAAACATCTATAGAAGTTACTGATAGTGTGAATAAAACTAAAATGATGCTTGTTGTTGTCATTTCACTTTTTGTTATCATTATCGTCGTAGCAGCAATCGCAACGGCAAACTCCATGGTTGCCCGCATGAGAAAACTTATGAGTGCTGCAGAAGAAATTGCAAAAGGAAACTTAAATGTAAATATTGATACTAGTACAACCGAAGAGTTTGGTCAACTTGGTAGTAGCATGCAAAACATTGTTAAATCACTTGATGCCGCTCTGTCAGATGTTGGAAATATGTACCAGAAGCATGAAGCCGGCGAGATGGATGTAAGAATTGATGTCAATAAGTATCAAGGTGCTTACAAAGAACTTACAATTCAAATCAACACAATTTCCCAAAGCTATATTGATATGCTTTTTGATATTTTCAAAGTGTTGACAGCAATCTCTCAAGGTGATTTCAACACCAGGCTCAAAGAGTATAAAGGTCAAAAAGCAATCGCTAACACAGAAATTAGGAATTTGAGAAACAACATTGTTTCCATCACAGAAGATATTGGCAACATCGCTTTGGCTGGTGCCGAAGGCAGACTCTCCGAGAGAGTTGTTCCAAGCAAGTACCAAGGCGAATGGGCTGGCATCATGGTTTCCCTAAACGATGTATTAAACGCAATGGCCTCCCCTATCCAAGAAATGCAAGAAGTATTTGAAAAAATGTCAAACGGCATTTTTTCAAATCGTGTTACTGGCCATTACAAAGGTGACTTTGATACAATTAAAAATGCAGTGAATAACACAGGCAATTCAATCACAGGAACCATGGGCGAAGTGATCACGATTCTTGATAAAATTTCTCGTGGCGACTTAACACAAAAAATAACCAATGAGTACGTGGGTGACTACGTTTCAATGAAAGAAGCAATCAACACAATCGTTGACTCCTTAAGCGTTACGCTTAGCAAAATCAATGGTGCTTCTGCCGAAGTATTAAACGGTTCAAGACATATTTCCAACAGTGCTCAAACTCTCGCAGAAGGTGCAACCGAGCAAGCGGGTTCTATTCAAGAATTAAATGCGGCGATTGATACCATCAGCGAAGCAACAAGAGAAAGCCAAAAGAACGCCGAGCACGCAAACCAAATTTCTCAAAAATCAAATGACAATGCACAACAAGGTCACGAAGTCATGAGAAATATGCTAGAAGCAATGAACGGAATCAAAGCTGCTTCTAACAACATCTCAAACATCATTAAAGTAATTGATGACATCGCTTTCCAAACAAACTTGCTTGCACTAAACGCAGCGGTTGAAGCTGCAAGAGCAGGTCAATACGGAAAAGGCTTTGCTGTTGTTGCCGAAGAAGTAAGAAGCCTTGCTGGCAGAAGCCAAAACGCAGCGAGAGAAACAACCGCATTAATCGAAAACTCTATCCAAAGAGTAAACGACGGTACTCGCCTTGCACAACTTACAGCCGAATCGCTTGATATGATTGTTGGCAATGTAACCGAAGTATCTGGTATTATCACAAAAATTCTTAAATTAACAACGGATCAAGCCTCTGCTATCTCTCATGTTGGTGTTGGCATCCAAGAAATTTCTAAGGTTGTACAAATTAACTCCGCAACCGCAGAAGAATCTGCAGCGGCATCAATTCAGTTAAGCGAACAAGCAATCGGAATGAAAGAACGAGTGGATTTCTTTAAATTAAATATTCGATAAAATGATGAACGCCCCATAACAAATTGTTGTGGGGCGTTCGATTTCACTTGATTAATCAGTCGTTATAAATTACAATATTATAAGGCTTTTTTCTTTTAGCAAGTTTTGGAAAAGTCTATTGATTGGGGGGCTTCATTATGAGCAAGCGTTATCATTTAAGTGAAGTAACAAAGGATTTGGTGGCTGTTGCTATGGGGGCAAAAAAAGCCGAACTCGTAATTAAAAATGCAACCCTTGTTAATGTAAATACTGCCGAGTTAATACATGGTACTGATGTGGCGGTTACAAAAGGTAGAATTGCTCTTGTGGGCGACGCATCTCACACAATCGGTGAGTTTACAAAAGTGATTGACGCTACAGGGTTATACCTATGCCCGGGATTTATGGACGGACATATGCACGTCGAAAGTTCCATGATGCCTGTGCGAGGATATGCAAGAGCTGTTATTCCGCATGGCACAACGGCGATTTTTGCCGACCCACATGAAATCGGCAATGTGTTTGGCACAAAAGGCGTACAGTTTATGATGGAAGATGGGCGTGACATACCGCTTAGGTTTTACGTTGCGTTGCCCTCCTGCGTACCTGCTGTTGCCGCATTTGAAGATTCGGGTGCAGAAATTACACCCAGTGAAATCGGCGAACTTTTAAACGATGATATGGTTTGCGGTCTTGGCGAAATGATGAATTTCCCCGGCGTTTTACGCTGTGACGAAAACATACACGAAGAATTAAGATTAACTCTCGAAAAAAATAAAACAATTACAGGCCATTATTCTATTCCTGAAAACGGCAAAGGGCTAAACGCATACATTGCTTCGGGTGCTAGATGCTGCCACGAAACTGTTCGAAAAGAAGATGCCATTGCAAAAATGCGATTGGGAATGTATGTGCAAGTACGTGAAGGCTCTGCATGGCGTGACTTAACCGAAGTCATTCGGTCTGTTACCGAAACTAGGCTTGACACTCACTACGTCACATTGGTGAGCGATGACACCCACCCGCATACGCTGATTACAGATGGACATCTCGATCATATTGTTCGCCGTGCAATTTCCGAGGGTGTAAACCCGATTACAGCCATTCAAATGGTAACCATCAACGTAGCACAGTGCTTTCATATGGATCGAGATTTGGGTTCAGTTTCACCCGGACGTTTTGCAGATTTTCTTTTGCTCGAAGACCTCCCTCGTGTTGCAGTTAAAAAAGTATTTATAAACGGCGAGTTGGTTTCTGAAAACGGAAAATTGACAGTTGAAATTGAAAAAGTTGAGTACCCTGAATGGGTTAAAAATTCAGTTCACTTAAAATCTCCTTTAACCGCAGATGATTTTAAAATAGCTGCCAACTCTACTCTTGAAATACTAAACGCCCAAGTCATTGAAATTATCGAAGCACGTGTTGGTACATACCGCCGAGTGTTTGAAATAAAAAACGAGGACGGTTTCGTCAACTGTGATATTGCCCGAGATATTTTAAAAGTGGCAGTCATTGAACGCCACCACAAAACAGGCTCCATGGGCAAAGGTTTTGTTACAGGCTTTGGGCTAAAATTTGGTGCGGTTGCATCAACGGTGGCACATGATGCACACAACATTAATATCGTTGGCACAAATGACTCTGACATGGCGTTTGCCGCAAACGAACTTGTGAAAATCGGCGGCGGAATGATTGCCGTAAAAGACGGTGTGATTCTGGCGGCACTCCCCCTTCCTATCGCTGGTATTATGAGCGAAGAAAGTGCGGAGGACATTGCGGCAAAAGTTTCAAAACTCGATGACAGTTTTAAACAGCTTGGTTGTAATCTGGTTTCGCCGTTTATGACAATGGCGTTAATCCCTCTTGGGGTGTTACCAGAACTTAGGCTTACAAACCGTGGATTGATTGACACCGTGAACTTTAAATTTACAGAGCTATTCATATAATATAAATCTAAAAACAGAATGGAGAATCAGAATGGATCAAAGAAATGCAACGCTGGCAAAAAATCTCGTAAACTACTCTTGCAGACTCAAAAAAGGTGAGAAAGTTTTAATCGAGTGCAACGGAATTGACACCGTCCCTCTTGCAGAACTCATCATACAAGAAGCGTACAAAGTTGGTGCAATCCCTTTTATCACCATTAAATCTTATACCGCTCAACGTGAATTGCTTATGAACGCAACAGCTGCACAACTGGATTTAATGGCAACTTTTGAATCGGCTCGTATGCGTGAAATGGATGCCTACATCGGAATCAGAGCAGCATCAAACGTAAGCGAACTCGCTGATGTGCCAGCCGAGAACCACGAGCTTTTCTCAAGACATTTTCTATCGCCTGTTCACAGCAAAATCCGTGTGCCGCACACAAAATGGGTGGTACTTAGATACCCAAATCCAGCAATGGCACAACTTTCAAAAATGAGCACCGCAGCGTTTCAAGAATTCTATTACGATGTTTGCAATTTAGATTACAGTAAAATGGATAAGGCAATGGATCCACTAAAAGAACTGATGGAGAAAACCGACAAGGTTCGTATCGTAGGACCTGGAACTGACCTTAGCTTCTCGATTAAAAATATTCCAGCGGTCAAGTGTGCCGGCGAATTAAATATTCCTGATGGCGAAATTTATACCGCACCTGTTAAAGATTCGATCAATGGAGAACTTTCGTACAATACGCCTTCTGATTATCATGGCTTTGAGTTTAACGATATTTGTTTTGAATTTGAGAATGGCAAAATTGTAAAAGCAACTGCCAATAATAGTGAAAGACTCAACCGTGTGATGGACACAGACGAAGGGGCAAGATTTATCGGCGAGTTTGCAATCGGCGTAAACCCATATGTGCTTCACCCAATGAAAGATACGTTGTTTGATGAAAAAATTATGGGCTCGTTCCACTTCACACCAGGTGCTTGTTATGACACAGCATCAAACGGAAACAACAGTGCAATCCACTGGGATTTGGTTTGTATCCAAACCGAAGAATACGGCGGCGGCGAAATTTATTTTGATGATGTGCTGATTCGTAAAAATGGTATTTTTGTATTGCCTGAACTTTTCTGTTTGAACCCTGAAAATTTAAAATAACCCACGTTAGAATAACTGGAGGATTTTGCAAATGAGAGCATTATTAATTGGCGGAACAGGTAATATTAGCCTTGACGTTTCAAAACTATTACTAGAGCTTGGTCATGAACTTGTTTTATTAAATCGTGGCGGCAAAAATAACGCCTTGCTTGAAGGTGCCACCTTTATCAAAGG
>JAVBKL010000167.1:0-5770 GCA_031554055.1 Eubacteriales bacterium
GGTGTCATCTTGGTCGTTTTGAGTGTTTCAATAACTTGTGGCAACTTACAAATGATATAGTCAATATCTTCTTCTTTGTTACACTCATTAAGCGAAATCAGAAGTGCCCCACTCCGATTGTCATGTACAGCAGCATCCACCGATAATGTCTCGTCCAACGCCCTTGACAGTTCTGTTGAACCAGAACTGCAAGCACTGCCCGAACTTGCACAAATCCCCACCTTGCTAAGTTCTTTTACTATCGCTTGGTTTGTTAACCCATTAAACAGAAACGAAGCCGTACCTGGGAGTCTGTCTACAGGATCGCCAGTCAGATACGCACCATCAATTTCCAAAACTGCTTTTATTAATTTATCACGCATGGCTGTTACTCGTTTCATATTTTCTTCCAAGTTCTTAACTGCATCTTCCAGTGCCGCCGCCATGCCAACAATGGATGGTACATTTTCTGTTCCGGAACGCCAGTTTTTTTCTTGACCGCCGCCAATGATGATTGGTGGGAGAACACGCCCCACTTTTACATAAAGAGCACCCACGCCTTTTGGCCCTCTAAACTTATGGGCTGAGATGGACAGCATATCAACATCCAAATCCCGCACGTCAACAGGAATATGCCCAACTGCTTGAACGGCATCGGTGTGAAACAGAATTCCTCGTTCATGGGCAACTTTACACAATTCTTTTATCGGCAAAATCGTACCCATCTCATTGTTTGCCATCATGATACTGATGAGCACCGTGTCCTCACGAATCGCTTCTGATAACTGATTAGGCATAACTTTTCCATTTTTGTCAACAGGCAAGTATGTAATTTCAACCCCCATCGTTTCAAGAAACTTCGCTGTACGGTAGATTGCACTGTGCTCGATGGAAGAAACGATGATGTGCCGCCCTTTTAAGTGCTTCATTAAAAGGCTGCCATACAATGCCCAGTTATCTGATTCTGTTCCGCCTGATGTAAAAAATATTTCGTTAATACGAGCATTGATGGACTTTGCCACTCTTTTTCTGGATTGCTCAAGAGCAATTTTTGAAGCTTGCCCCATGCTGTGAATGGACGATGCATTGCCATAAAATTCTTGAAAATACGGAAGCATTTCTTTTAAAGCCACATCCGAAAGTGCGGTGGTTGCCGCATTGTCTGCGTATACAAATCTCTCTTCCATAAGCCAACTACCCCTCAGTACTTATTTTTTTGCAATATAAGTTAGGGTTATTATATCACTTGACCGACTTAAATCAAAGAGTGGATTATCTAAACGATACAGACAAATGTAGCGTCCCTCATATTCGCCCAAGTGAACGGAAAATTTTAGGTTACTCGCATAGCCGCAGATACTGAAAACGACCCTGTTGTCTTTCACAAAAAGCAGTTGCTCCATACCCTCGTTGACTGTTTCCTGAATTTCATTGCTGTTAAACCCGATGATTTTGGCGATCTCGTCTTTTGAAGTATACGGCACAAATGAATACACCTTATCCCATTCAAAAGTTGTCACATCATTTAAGGACATCTGTGCCGCTTCCCCAATGTGTGAAACTTGTTTCTTGAAGCTCCTTTGGTTACTAGCAGTCTCCGAAAAGGGATTACCCATCACAATGACGATTGCAACCATCAAAACCACAAGAATTGAAATTACAGTCCATATTTTTTTCATCGCAAGCCCTCGCTACTACCTAAAAATTGAAAAGCCCTGCCAAGTGTGAATGACCACTTCTCGTCTTAATTCTGATTCAAAGCCAAAAATGTTGTTTAGTTGTTCTGAAACATGGGGGCTGGCTGTAATGTTTACAATGATATAAGCTGCCAATCCACAAACTACAAAGAACTTAAACAAGTTAAATTTTTTGCCAAGCAAGTAGCGAACCGAACCCGTTAATAAAACGACTTCCATACCAAGGAACGTAACAACAATCATTCGTAAAAATGTAAAACCATAGGCACTCATATAAAGATACATTCTGTAGAATGACGACGCAACCAAAATTGCTGTAAACAAACAAAGCAGCAGAAGCAAAACTTTGAGCACTTTATGCGGTTCATTTTTATTTTGAGCGGATAAGAAGAAACAAATCACCGCAAAGTTTATAATCGTAACGGTCAGTAGTTGAAAAAATCCTTCTCTTGCATAAGAGGAATACACCAAGCCGTCCGGAAGTTGCATAAATCCGCCAGTAAACAAGAATGCAAACTGCACAAAGCTAAAGCTTAAGAAAACGAGATTGAGCAAAATCAAAAACGTGCTGGAAATGATTGAATCAATTTTAAAACTGTCTGCAATGTTCACCAGTTGCTTATCGGCAAACTTCTTGGCTTGATGCACATAACCCGCAAAATAAACAAACGCTAAACACCCCATGACAATTCTAACGATTACATCTTCGTCCAACAGTTCAAACGAAATTAAATTTTTTGCATACGCTTTAAAAACTTGGTCTGCCGACATAAGCAGTGTTGAGATAATAACCAAAAATGGAATGCAAATGACAATACCAATCAGAACCTTGGCAATTTTTTTCGAGTTTTCTTTTGAGTCACCGCTTAAAATATTTGCAATTTTTGAAGCAAAAACATACCAGTTACCCGCACCAGTAAAAACAATTTTCTCAACAAACTCAAAGTTCCAAGGATCTTTTGTGCTCAAAGCCTGTAATGTAAAAACCGCCATGAGAGCTGCAAACACTAGAATATTTAAAGCAGTAAACAAATTTTGAGAAAAAATGGTATTCATAATCGCAATTAAAAAAATCGGAATCAGCCACATCTTGGCTTTTTCGTTTACAAATAAATTCTTTTTCTTAAGTGATTTGAAAACCCCAAGACTTGTTATACAAGCAAACAACGTGAACGAAAACTGCGGTGAGTCTTGCACAATCACACAACCCACAAATAAAATTGCAAGAACAAGCGATAATAAAACTGTTATCCTATTTTCATTTACCATTTTCATCATCCTCCAACATTGGTGTTGTTTTATCAAATTCCAAAATATCTCCCGGTTGACAATCAAGCGAGTTGCATAAAAGTTCGAGCGTCGAAAATCTTACTGCACGAGCCTTATTCGTCTTGAGAATGGATAAGTTTGTCGCAGAAATTCCTGTCTTGGCAGAAAGCTCATTTAAACTAATTTTTCGCTTAGCCATCATTACATCCAAATTAACAACAATCAAATAAAGCACCTCCCAAAATTAAATCGTATAATCTGTTTCCTTTTTATACTGAACCGCCTTTTTGAAGAGTTGGCTAAACACCAAGCAACAAAATCCCGCAATCAAAAAGATGTAAGCAATGACCACAGCAAGGAGCGAAAAGTAAATAGTCGCATACACTACAAACAACAATGTAATCACAAAGGACGACCAAGCGATATACTTTAAGCAATTTGCATTTTTTAAGACGAACGGATTATTTTCGCCGACAGTTTTTAAAATTGAAATGAGCTGATAAATGATTACGAGTGCAAACACGCCGCATGGCCTTAAAATATTGATGCTGGTAAAATAAAATTGTTCATCGCCAAAACTTACAAAGTACCAGCTAAACCACACCTTAAATATAAACGGTAAAAACAGTGTTACGAGCGAACCCACCACAAAAGTAATGATTAAGCAAGCTCTTAGCATATTCGACATTTTATCAATTTTGAATCTTTCCATTTAACAACCTCCTTGTTTTTTTCAAAGTATACAATTTCCATTCATTGTTTGTCAAGTATTTTTTTACGATTATCGTAAAATATTATTTGTATTTCATTTGATGTTATACAACCAATAATTATTTTCTTGACGAAATATTGTTGTTTAATGTAAAATAGATTAATATGTTTTTTAGTCAGAGTATTTTGTAGTTTAAAAGCGAGGTTTTTAAATGTCTAATATAAATAAATTAAAAGATGAATTGCAAACCGCATTGATTCATAAGCAAATGTCCGATTTAAAAGTTTTGATCGTAGCTTCAGAAATTTCTCCTTATGCAAAAAGCGGCGGACTTGGCGATGTAGTTGGCAGTCTTCCCAAAGCTCTCAAATCACTAGGTGTTGATGTGAGAGTTGTGTTTCCTAAATACCGTTCGATTCGTGAGCAATATCTCAAAGATATTAAGTTCTTAGATTCTTTTACTGTACATCTGGATTGGAGAAGCCAAGCAGCTTCTATCTATTCCATGAAGGGCGATGTACCAACCTACTTAATCGAAAATGATTTTTATTTTGGACGTGATGGGTTTTATGGATATGGCGACGACTATGAGCGTTTCGCTTTCTTCTCCAAAGCCTCCATTGAATTTTTGAACTACATTGATTTTATCCCTGATGTCATACATTTTAACGATTGGCAAACAGGCGTTGGTTGTGTTTATTTAAAAGATATTTATTCGAAATTTTTACCGTTTTCAAAAATAAAAACGCTTTACACGATTCATAACATTCAGTATCAAGGAGTTTTTGGACGTGAGATTCTAAGAACCATTGGGCTTAACGATGGATATTGTGTGCCGAGCAAACTGGAATTTTATGGCAACATCAGCTTAATGAAAGCGGGGCTTACCTATGCCAACGCAATCAACACTGTTTCAGAAACCTATGCACTTGAGATTAAAACCCCTCAATACGGTTATGGACTGGACGGCGTTTTGCGTGAGCAAGGGCATAAACTTTCAGGCATCGTAAACGGCATTGACGAAATTGTAAACAATCCCGAAACCGACAAACGAATTGTTGAAAACTTTAGCATAGACAACCTAGCAGCAAAAAAACGCAACAAGCAAGCTCTGCAAGAACAACTGCACTTGCCTGTTCGTGATGTGCCAATGATTAGTATTATTTCAAGACTGGTTGACCAAAAAGGGCTCGACCTCGTGGCTGTTGCGATGGAAGAACTTTTGGGCAAGGATATACAGTTTGTTATTCTTGGCACAGGCGACGGAAGATACGAGCATATGTTTAAACACATGGCTTCTCGTGCTCCCGACAAAATTAGTGCAAACATCTTCTTTAGCGATGAACTGGCTCAAAGAATTTACGCATCGTCCGATTTATTTTTAATGCCTTCCATGTTTGAGCCGTGTGGACTGGGGCAACTCTTTGCCATGCGATACGGCACGATTCCTATTGCCAGAGAAACAGGCGGTTTGGCTGACACCATCCAGCCTTATAACCCAGAGACAAAAGAAGGCAACGGATTTTTGTTTAAAGACTATTTGGCGAGTGGCATGATGTGGGCTGTTAATCAAGCGATTGATGCTTACCATACTGACGATTTTGAAATTTTAGTTAAAAACGCCATGACCTCCGATTTCTCTTGGGCACGTTCTGCCGAGAAATATGCAAAGCTCTATTTGAAATTGAAATTTGACTTGCAAAATTAGTATAACCAGTCAAACCCCTCATACAATGTATGGGGGGTTTTTTATGGACAATTCAAAAATTATAAAAATTGCGTTTCTTTTTATCGCAATCATTCTTGGTGCTGGGTTTGCTTCTGGGCAGGAGCTCATGAAGTTCTTTGTGCGTTATGGAAATAACGGCTTTATTGGAATTATTCTTTCTGGCATCATTTTTTTCTTGGTCGGTTGGGCTGTTATGGAGCTTTCGATTGAATATAAAACAAAAAACTATAGCCAATTTCTTGAAAAGCTTATCGGACGTGGGTTTGCCTTGTTTATGGAATCAGTCGTGTCTTGCTTTTTATTTGTTTTGTTTTCTGCCATGCTTGCCGCAAGCGGTGCAACATCTGCCGAAAGCTTTTATGTGCCAAACATTTATGGAATTGT
>JAVBKL010000213.1:0-4809 GCA_031554055.1 Eubacteriales bacterium
AAGATACGTACATTGTTGATTCGCCAGGCTTTACGTCGCTTAGTCTTTCTCATATCATGCCACAAACACTTGACAGACTTTTTAGAGAATTCAAACCACATTTAGGGACTTGCAGATTTTCAGATTGCAGGCATATAAACGAGCCAGATTGTGCTATTAAGGAACAAGTCGGAATAAATATTAGTGTAGAGCGTTATGAACGTTATGTTTCAATTTATGGAGACTTATATCATTCGAGAACATAGACAGCGTTCACATGGGCAAACACTTGTAAGGAGTGAGATTATGTTTAAATTAGCGCCATCAATATTATCTGCTGATTTTGCACGATTGGGAGAAGAAGTTAAAATTGTGGAAGAGGCAGGAGCACACTATATTCATATTGATGTAATGGACGGGCATTTTGTGCCAAACATCTCAATTGGTTTGCCTGTTGTAAAGTCACTTAGAAAAATAACGGATATGACATTAGATGTGCATTTGATGATTGCTGAACCAGAGCGGTACATTGAGGATTTTGCAGAAATGGGTGCGGATATAATCAATGTTCATGTAGAAGCGTGTAAAGATGCAAAAAAAATAATAGAGCGAATCAAATCACTGGATAAGAGAGCGGCACTTACCATTAAGCCTAGTACGCCGATTGAAAGCGTTTATGATTATCTGGGCGAGCTTGATATGGTATTAATTATGTCTGTTGAACCGGGTTTTGGTGGGCAAGAGTTTAATCCTGATGCTTTAAAAAAAGCGTCTAAACTCTCGGACTTTATCGAGAAAAACAATCTTCTTACGGAAATCGAAATGGATGGCGGCATTTATTTAAGTAATGTCAATGAGGTTTTAGAATCAGGTGTAAACGTAATTGTTGCTGGTTCGGCTGTTTTTGGCAGCAAAAACCCAAGTGAAGCGGTTAAAAGTTTTTACAGCACATTTAGAAATTTTAAAAACAATTGATAATATAAAATAGAAAAAAACTTGATTTATTTTGTAAAAACTGCTATAATTTTCGAGTTACTAATACACACATAGATTTTTTGGCGGCTAGGTCTTAAAGTTTTTTAAGTTCCCGTCATTGTCTATGGAGGACAATAACCTAGGAGGTTTACTATGGGCGTTATATCAATGAAGCAATTATTAGAAGCTGGTGTTCACTTCGGTCATCAAACAAGACGTTGGAACCCAAAAATGGCAGAGTTCATCTTTGCTGAAAGAAACGGAATCTACATTATCGACCTTCAAAAAACTGTTAAAAAGGTTGATGAGGCTTACAAAGCAGTGGCAGAAATCATTAGCGATGGCGGCGAGATTTTATTTGTAGGAACTAAAAAACAAGCCCAAGACTCAATCAAAGAAGAAGCTGAAAGATGCGGCATGTACTTTGTTAATGAGAGATGGCTTGGTGGTATGCTTACAAACTTTAATACCATTCAAACTCGTATCAAAAGACTCAAAGCTCTTGAGGAAATGGAAGCGAACGGCACTTTTGAAGTTCTTCCTAAAAAAGAAGTTGCTAAACTCTTACACGAAAAAGAGAAACTTGACAGAAACATCGGCGGAATCAAAGAAATGAAGAGAATTCCAGATGTTATCTTTATTGTTGACCCACGCAAAGAGCGTATCGCAATTCAAGAAGCTCATACACTCGGTATTCCGATTGTTGCGATTGTTGATACAAACTGTGACCCTGAAGAAGTTGATTTCGTAATTCCAGGTAATGACGACGCAATTCGTGCGGTTAAACTTATCGCTGGAAAAATCGCTGATGCGGTTATCGAATCAAGACAAGGCGAGCAAT
Organism: Eubacteriales bacterium; assembly: GCA_031554055.1. Classification (GTDB taxonomy): domain Bacteria; phylum Bacillota; class Clostridia; order Lachnospirales; family JAVBKL01; genus JAVBKL01. The sequence goes on from JAVBKL010000213.1 coordinate 1,796, forward strand.
TTGAAACATCTGCAGAAAAAGACGGAGACGCTACTCAAGAAGCAATGTAAATAGTATGCCTTGAGGCTTCAGCCAATGGGTTGAGGCCTCTTCTTATATCATAGATAATTAACCATTTGGATATTGAATAAAAAATTTTTGGAGGTAATTAGAATGGCTGTAACAGCTGCATTAGTAAAAGAATTAAGAGAAACTACAGGCGTTGGCATGGTAGAGTGTAAAAATGCACTTGTTGAGACTGATGGCAACATTGAAAAAGCAATCGAACTTTTAAGAGAAAAAGGCCTTGCTGCTGCTGCTAAAAAAGCAGGACGTATCGCTTCAGAGGGTCTTGTTTATGCGTATATCACAGATGACAACAAAAAAGCTGTTGTTGTTGAAGTAAACTCCGAGACAGACTTTGTTGCAAAAAATCAAGATTTTAGAACATATGTTGACCAAGTAGCAAAACAAGCAGCTGCAACTTCTGCTGCAAATATGGACGAGTTCTTTGCAGAAACTTGGGCATTTGATAATACAGTTACAGTTCGTGAAGCTCTTAGCCAAAAGATTTCGGTTATTGGCGAAAATCTTAATATCAGACGCTTTGAGAAGTTTGAGAAAACAGAGAACGGTGCATTGGTATCTTACATTCACGGCGGCGGAAGAGTTGCTGTTTTATTACACCTTGTATCTGAAAACGAAGGCGAAGCTTTGGTTGAAGCAGGCAAAAACATTTGTATGCAAATCGCAGCGATGAGCCCAAAATTTGTTGATCGCAACAGTGTTCCAGCTGACTTTATCGAAAAAGAAAAAGAAATCCTGACTCAACAAGCGTTGAACGAAGGAAAAGCTGCGAATATCGTTGAAAAAATGATTCAAGGCAGACTTAACAAAGAACTCAAAGAGTTCTGTTTGATTGACCAAGAATATGTTAAAAATAGTGATGTAACAGTGGCTGGTTATTTAGAAGAAGTTTCTAAAGAAATCGGTTCAAAAATCACTGTTAAAGCTTTTGTTCGCTTTGAAACAGGCGAAGGTCTTGAGAAAAAAGAAGAGAACTTTGCAGAGGAAGTTAGCAAGGTTCTTCAATAGTCAGTTTATGGTTGTTTTGCGTTAGGCAAAACCCCAAGAAATGTGATTGCATAGAGGGGTGTTGCAAAATGAATTTATTCATTTAGCAACACCCCTTGTATACTGGATTTTTCTGTAATATATGATATAATAGGAGGTGTAACAAATTGTTTAAGCGTGTGGTAATAAAATTAAGTGGCGAAGGCTTGGCTGCTGATAGTAGCGAACACTTTCATGATGAAACAATTAATAGGCTTGTTAGTGAAATCTCTCGAGTTATACAAAATGGAACACAAGTTTCACTCGTAGTTGGAGGCGGAAATTTTTGGCGAGGCCGTGATGCCAAGCCAGAGATGGATAAAGTGAAAGCACATCAAATCGGTATGGTCGGAACGATTATGAACGCTATTTATTTAGCTGAAGCGTTTAGGATTTTTGGTATGAAATCCATTGTAATGACACCATTTGATTTTAGTGGTTTCACAACTCGTTTCACAAAAGAAGCAGCCGTTTCGCATATGGAAAAAGGTGAGGTTGTAATCTTTGCTGGTGGAACAGGCCATCCGTTTTTTTCTACTGACTCGATTGTTGCACTTCGTGCTTGCGAGCTAAATGCCTGTGCAGTTTTATACGCAAAAAGCATCGACAGTGTTTATACCGCAGACCCACGTAAAGATTTAACCGCAAGAAGGTACAAGACTGTTTCTTATGATAAAGTGGTTGCGAGTAACTTAGATGTTGCGGATATTACAGCGATTACTTTAACACGCCAACAATCCATACCTTCCATAATATTTGCACTTTCAAAACCGAACTGTATAGAGGTTGCTTGCAAAGATAATGATGAGATTTTTACCGTTTTAGGTGGCACAAAAGTTGATAACAACATAAAGGAGGAATACTATGTCTAACGAAATGAAACCGTATGAAGAAAAAATGAAGAAGAGCTTACAAGCATTAGAAGCAGATTTTAGCACGATTCGTGCAGGCCGTGCAAACCCTCACGTTCTTGACCGAATTATGGTGGATTATTATGGTACGCCAACACCAGTTAATCAAATTGGAAATATCACTGTTCCAGAAGCTCGCTTAATCCAAATTCAACCTTGGGATGCAACTATTTTAAAAGCAGTAGAAAAAGCAATTCAAGCGTCTGACCTCGGCATCAACCCGACAAACGATGGAAAAGTTATCCGTCTTGTGTTTCCAGAACTTACAGAGGAACGCAGAAAATCACTCACAAAAGATGTGAAGAAAAAAGGCGATGATTTTAAAATCGCAGTGAGAAATGTTCGTCGTGACGGCATTGAAGATTTCAAGAAAAAAGAGAAGAAGCACGAAATTGCAGAGGACGAACTAAAGAGTCTTGAAGACCTCATGCAAAAAGCAACAGATAAATATGTAGCGGAAATTGATAAAGCAGTAGATGCAAAAAACAAGGATATTATGTCTATCTAATGGGCATCCCCTCAAATCTTGAGGGGGTGTTTTATGGTTTAAAAAGGAGCTATTATGGCAGAGAAAATTAACCTTGAAAAAATTCCACGTCATGTGGCAATAATAATGGATGGAAATGGCCGCTGGGCAAAAAAGAGATTTTTAACAAGAGGTGCAGGGCATAGAGCAGGTGCTCAAACACTTAAAGTTCTGTCTCAAGAAGCAGAAAAAATAGGGATTAAATATTTAACTGTTTACGCTTTCTCAACTGAAAATTGGAAAAGACCCGAGTCAGAAGTTAAGGACTTAATGAACTTGTTAAGAGAGTATATTCAACAATATATAGATGATGTGTATAAAAACAATGTAAGAATACAACTAATAGGCGATAGAACCAGACTTGATAAAGATTTGCAAGACAAAATATTACACCTCGAAAATTTAACTTTGCATAAGCAAGGTATAGATATAATTATTGCGTTAAATTATGGCGGACGTGATGAAATTGTTCGTGCTGCAAAAAA
>JAVBKL010000024.1:0-7492 GCA_031554055.1 Eubacteriales bacterium
GAATGCCAGATGATGAATTACTAAGCATGATTGACAAATTTATAAATGCTAACAATAATGTAACGATGAAATAGGGGTGCAAAACCCTATTTGTATTTATTCGCAAAAGACAAGTTTAACGTTAGTAGGACTAATAAAAAAAGGGGGAGCACCCCTAACTTTTTATTAGTCCATTTTTATATAGATTATTAACTGCGATGATAATTCCTGTTTTTGCATGATGCCAAGTTAAACCACCTTGCAAATATACAGCATACGGTTCTTTGATTGGAGCATCCGCACTAAGTTCTATAGATGAACCTTGAACAAAAGCTCCAGCTGCCATAATTACTTCAGCATCGTATCCTGGCATTGCACATGGTTTTGGAATTACATAACTGTCAACAGGTGCCGCCATTTGAATTCCTTGGCAGAAGCAAATTATATTTTCTGCATTTTTCATGGATATAGCTTGCACAATATCAGAACGCTTTTCGTTTGATTTTGGCAACACATCAAAACCTAGATTTTCAAATATCCTTGAAGCAAAAACTGCACCCTTAACGCTTGATGAAACAACTTGTGGAGCCAAAAATAATCCTTGAATTAATGATTGTGTGACGCCAAGCGTTGGACCAACTTCTTTTCCAAGCCCTGGTGAGGTCAATCTATATGCTGCATTTTCAACAAATTCTTCTTTTCCTACAATATAACCGCCTACAGGTGCCAAACCTCCGCCGGGGTTTTTTATTAATGAGCCAACTGCTAAATCTGCTCCAACATCTGTTGGTTCGATGAAATCTACAAATTCGCCATAGCAATTATCTACCATACAAATTATATCTGGGCTTATTTTCTTTATAAATGAAATAAGCTCTTTGATTTCAGACACAGAAAAAGAATGCCGCCAGGCATAGCCTTTCGAACGTTGGATTGTTACCATTTTTGTATTCGATGTTACTGTTTTCAAAATTCCTCCATAATCAATGTTGCCTGCAGGTGTAAGTTCAACCTGCTTATATTTAATTCCATGCTCAATCAATGAGCCTTTGGTTTGCCTTATTCCTATGACGCCTTCAAGCGTGTCATAAGGTTTTCCGACAGGTGATACCAATTCATCGCCATACCGAAGGTTTCCAAATAAAGCTGTCGTTAGTGCATGGGTTCCTGAAATTATTTGTGGGCGAACAAGTGCAGATTCCGCATGAAACACTGTTGCATAAATGTTTTCTAAGGTGTCACGACCCAAGTCATTATATCCATAGCCCGTTGTAGCAGCAAAATGATAATCACTCAATTTATTTTTTTGCATAGCTGATAAAACCTTTATTTGGTTGTAATTTGCTATTTCGTCTATTTGTTCAAATTGTTCCGCTACTTCACTTAACGCTTGGTTGCAAAGTGTTATTACTTTATTATCAATTCCAAATTCTCGTTGTAAAAGTTCGTTAATCATCATGTTTTACTCGTCAGAATCAATGTTCAAGTTCAGATTCATTCCTGCAAATGGTTTTGATGGAATTATTGTAGAAATAGCGTGTTTGTAAACCATTTGTAGCTTGCCTTCTACTTCCAGTATAATTACATAATTATCAAAACCTCTTAATATCCCACGGATTTGAAACCCGCTTGTCAAGAAGACTGTCATTGGCATATTCTCTTTACGAACCAGATTTAATATTGTATCTTGAAAATTCTTTGCCATTTATTGTAGCCCCTCTCATTTGCTTTTAGTATGCTAAATTAAAAACTCCTGCTGTTTTGCAAAATAATTTATTATCTCATCTTCTATTATACTGTTATTATTCATTTCGTCAACATTAATCCACAATCCTTGGCACTGATTTTTAAACCAAGTGATTTGACGCTTTGCAAAATGCCTGGTGTCTCGCTTTAAAACACTAATTGCATCGTCCAAACTGCATTCTCCTTTTAGAAATGTTACAATCTCTTTATATCCAAGTCCTTTCATCGAAACCAAATCTTTTGAATATCCCGCATTTAATAACCATTTTACTTCTTCAATAAGTCCAGCTTTTATCATATTTTCAATTCTAAGTTCGATTCTATTGTATAATTTTTCTCTTTCCATATTTAAAACTACAAATGTCGTATTATAGTAGCTTGTTTTTTCTTTTTCACGAATGTTATGCTCTGATATTTTTTCATTGGTTTGATGGTAATACTCAAGTGCCCTTATTACCCTCTTTATATTGTTGGCGTGAATTTTTTCGGCTGATTCAGAATCAACTTCTCTTAGTTTATTATGTATGTAGTCATTGCCATGGATTTCTGCAAGTTGCCACAATTCGTTTCTAAAATCGGTATTTGTTTCAGTTTCAGTAAATTCATTATTATTCACAAAGGCATTAATATAGAAGCCTGTGCCCCCTACTAAAATCGGTATCTTGCCTTTTTCATATATTTCTGATGCTGCAGCTTTTGCCATTTGCTGAAATTTAACAATTGAAAATTCGTCATCAGGATTTAATTCGTCGATCAAATAATGTTTTATGCCTTGCATTTCTTGGGTACTAGGCTTTGCTGTTCCGATATTCATATACTTATAAACTTGCATCGAATCGGCAGAAATTATTTCGGCATTAAGTTTTTTTGCAATTTTTATTGAAACGTCTGTTTTTCCACAAGCTGTTGGGCCGCAGATTACTAATAATGGTTGCTTCATAATTAATCCTCAATTACTACTGTATTCTTTTAAATTTTTTCTCAAGCTCATATTTAGAAATTTCGATAATTGTTGGGCGACCATGCGGGCAAGTAAATGGATTTTCTAGCATTAGAATTTTATCAAGCAATGCACGTGCTTCAAGGTAGCTCAATCGGTCATTTGCCTTTACGGCAGCTTTGCAAGCAATTGTTGCTATTGTTTCTATTTTTAATTCATAAATATTCTCGATTTTTTTATTTATGCCTTCGAGGCTGTCTAAAATCTCTAAAAAGAAATCTCCACCCACTGGAGCTTTGAAAATATGGGGCACTGCATATATTGCATAAGAGGTATCGTCAAATTCTTCGAGTTCGAAGCCAAAGTTTAAAAACAATTCAAAATTCTCAATGAGCCGTTGCTTTTCAGAAAGGCTGACGTAAATAATTATTGGCTGAACAAGCTTTTGCGTAAGAATTTTTTCGTTTTTCAATGTTTTTAATGTATCTTCGTAAAGAGCTCGCTCGTGTGCTGCGTGTTGGTCTATTAAGTACATGGAATTGTCTTGTTCAATGATCCAGTATGTACCAAAGAGTTGACCGATGATTTTATAATCTTTGAAAAAGGATAAAGGCTTTGCTTCCAAAATGTTTTTTACGGATAAAATTTTTTCGGGTACTTTGAATGCAACATTTGGAATTGAGTCTGATATTTTAGGTTGGCACATTTCAGGTTCTGCTTCACTCAAAAAAACTTTGGGCTTTAAAATAGTGCTTTCTTCATAGATTACGTCTTGAGTGTTATTAAAATGTTGTGGTTGTGGCGTTTGGCTTTTTTCGAACTTTGTTTCTGGAATTAAAACCGTAGATTTTAAGGCCTCATTTACTCCATTAAAAACTATGTTGTAAATCAGGTCTTCATCAGAAAACCGAACTTCAAGTTTTGTTGGGTGAACATTTACATCAATTCTATTCGGTGAGATTTTCATGTTAACGACAAATAGTGGAAATTTACCAATCGCCAGTTTTGTTTTAAAGGCCTCTTCCACAGCAGATTGAACAATCTCACTTTTTACATATCGTCCATTTATAAAAAAAAGTGAGTAGCTCCGATTGGAACGAGATATTTCTGGTTTCCCAATAAGCCCTGAAATATGTATCCCTGATTTTTGATAATCAAGTTCAATTAAATTGCTTGCAACTTCTTTGCCGTAGATCTGATATAAAATTGTTTTAAGATCGCCATTTCCCTTTGTTTGTAGCATTGTTGAATTGTTATTTATATATTTAAAAGAAATGTCTGGATTACTAATTGCTAGTTTATTTATCATGTCAGAAATGTATCCGCTTTCTGTCGCAGGCTTCTTTAAAAATTTACGTCTTGCAGGAACATTATAAAACAAGTTTTTTACGGTTATACTAGTTCCTTCCGTACAGCCAATTTCGGATTGGGTGGTGACTTCCCCGCCGTTTATTTCAAGCCTTGTACCCGTAATATCGTTTATGGTTTTTGTAACGATTTCAACTTGAGATACGGAAGAAATACTCGACAAAGCTTCGCCCCTAAAGCCTAAACTTAACACATTTTCAAGGTCGTCAATATTTGATATTTTGCTGGTGGCGTGACGTAAAAAAGCAGTTTTTACTTGCTCCCTTGGGATGCCTCGTCCATTGTCTGTTATTCTGATGAAAGTGGTGCCGCCATCTCTAACCTCAACAGTTATTTCACCAGAACCTGCATCTATAGAATTTTCGACCAATTCTTTCACAACAGAAAGAGGACGCTCCACTACTTCTCCAGCCGCAATTTTATTTATCAAAATATTGTCAAGTAATTTTATCGTGCTCATTATTCTTCACCCGCTATGTCTTTTGCCAAGCTCTTTAAGGAATTTATTTTTTTTGCCAGTTCATTAAAAGTTAGTGCGTTCACATCAAGCTCGTATAACTCATTGATCAGTATCCGTTTATTTGCACTACATTTCTTTGGTGGATAGTAAATATCGGGTTCAGTCTGTGTGTGTGTGGCATCTTTAGATACTTTTGTTCTTTTCGTAATATCGGCACTGTTTAAGGCGGCTAAAATCTCGTTGGAACGCTTTAAAACTTTTTCTGGTATACCAGCGAGTTTTGCGACATGGATTCCATAACTATTGTCAGCCCCACCGAGTGCAATTTTTCTTAAAAACACAATTTCTTCGCCATCTTCTTGAACGGTAATACAATAATTTTTAACACCTGAAACCTTACCCTCAAGTTCGGTCAATTCATGATAGTGTGTTGCAAACAATGTTTTCGCTCCGATAGATTTTGAAATATATTCAAGTACCGACCACGCTATTGATAGCCCATCAAATGTACTTGTGCCCCGCCCTATTTCGTCTAAAATTAAAAGGCTGTTAGGGCTTGCATTATGTAAAATATTAGCGACTTCGCTCATTTCAACCATAAAGGTACTTTGCCCTGTTGCCAAATCATCTGATGCACCAACTCTTGTAAAAATTCGGTCAACGACACCAATGTTTCCAGAATCAGCAGGAATAAAGCTGCCAAGTTGTGCCATTAACACGATAAGTGCAGTTTGTCTCATATATGTGGACTTACCAGCCATGTTTGGACCAGTTATGATTGACAATCTGCTGTCCTTCATATCGAGGTAAATATCGTTTGGAACAAACGCTTGGCTTATTAATTTTTCAACAACGGGGTGTCTACCGTTTTTAATTTCAATGATGCCTGATGTATTAATTTGAGGCTTAACGTAATTATTACTGTCTGCCACAGTCGCAAGCGATTGAAGTGCATCAATGCCAGCAATCATATATGCCATTAATTGAACTCGCTCTATTTGAGACGCAATTTCGTCTCGAAGTTTTACAAAAATATCATATTCAAGCTCGTTAATATGTTCGTCGGCACCAAGAATCGCTTCTTCAATCTCTTTAAGCTCTGTAGTGGTGTATCTTTCGCAATTGGAGAGAGTTTGTCTACGGATGTAGCTATCTGGCACCAGATTAAGGTACGAATTTGTAACCTCGATATAGTAGCCAAAAACCTTGTTATATCTAACTTTAAGGTTCTTTATCCCTGTACTTTCCTTTTCACGAGTTTCGACTGCCAAAAGCCATGTTGTGCCCTTTGTTTTGGCTTCCCTATAACGATCTAAATCTGCATTAAAATAATCTCGTATGAGTCCGCCGTCCTTAATGCTTACAGGTGGTTCATCTATAATCGTTAAACTGATTTTTTTATGTAAATCAGAAAGTTCATCGAAAGCATTGTTCATCTCCCTGAATACTTCTGAATTTCGGCTAAGAAGCAATCCTTTTAGTGTTGGCAGATGCTCAAACGAATTTTTTAAACAACACAAGTCCCTCGCATTGGCATTTTTATAAATCACTTTGCCCATTAGCCGCTCAATGTCGTGAATGGTGTTAAGAATATCTCGAAGCTCTTCTCGAGAAATCAAATCGTCTTTGAGTTCTTCAACCGATTCAAGCCGTTTGTTAATTTCAGTTGGGTTTGTAATGGGTTGTTCTATCCACTTTCTCAATAGTCTTGCACCCATTGATGTTTTTGTTTTATCGAGCACCCACAGAAGTGAACCTTTTTTATTTTTGTCACGCATGGACTCTGTTAGTTCAAGATTTTTTCTCGAGGAAATATCAAGAACCATGCCAGTCTCAATTTGATAGTTCTTGACTGTGGAAATATGAGCAAGTGAATTCTTTTGGGTTTCTGTAAGATACTCAAGCAAAGCACCGCTTGCCGATACTGCGTGTAAATTTCCTTCTAGTCCATAACCAAATAAATTAATGACCTTTAAGTGATTACAAAGTTTTATATTGGCATTTGACGAGTTAAAAGACCATTCGTAGTAAGTTGAAGTTTTTAAATTGAAAACCGATTCAACCTTTTCCTTGGAAGTAAAACCATTATTTGTGATAATTTCACGAGGCATGAACTTCGCAATTTCGTCGAGCAGTTTTTTTTCGTCATAGGCTTTATCATCGTCTTTTACTTTATCTCGTGCACGAATAGAAGATGTCAAGAACTCCCCTGTTGTAATATCTGCAAGGGCGAAGCCATACCCCTTTGTGTCTTGATAAATACACATGATATAGCTATTTTTTCCTTCGTCGAGCATTTGTGAGTCAATGACAGTTCCCGGTGTGATAACCCTGACAACCTCACGTTTTACAATCGTTTTAAGACCTTTGGGGTTCTCCATTTGCTCACAGATAGCGACTTTAAACCCTTTTTCAACAAGCCTTGCAATATATCCATCAACAGAATGGTGAGGCACGCCACACATGGGTGCCCGCTCTGCTTGGCCGCAGTCCCTACCTGTTAAAGTGATTTCTAGCTCTCTTGAAGCAACCAAGGCATCTTCAAAAAAAAGCTCATAAAAATCACCTAGTCTAAAAAAAAGCAAACAGTCTTTATATTCTTTTTTGAGTTCAAGATATTGCCCCATCATGGGCGTTACTTTTTCCACGTGTTCACCTCTTTGCTTTTCTTCACTTTGCTTTAGTGACAACTGTCACAAGAACCAGACGAACAGCTACTACAGCCCTTTGAGTCCTCGCCCATAATCGTCGATTTTACGATATTCATCACTTGATTAACAAATCCATTAAACTCATTCTCTGCAAAAACAAGTGCTCCAATAATTGGATCTTGTTTTAGTTCTATCGCCATTTCTGCAAGTCTTTGCGTAGCTTTTCCTCGCTCTTCTTGGCTCATGACAGACATACTCGATTGTACATTCTTTTGATAGTTTTTATAATCTTCAAGCTTTTGAACCGCCTCTGGGGTTTCTTTAAACACAGCACTTGCGTCAGAAAGT